>CAKZYM010000025.1 GCA_937884685.1 uncultured Calothrix sp. | reverse complement strand
CTCAATTTTTTTCAGGAAATAAAGCAACTAAAGCCACCGTTTTAAAACAATTACCCAATGCTCGATACATTCATTTAGCAACTCATGGTTTATTAGAAGATTATGCCGGTTTTGGTATTCCTGGAGCAATCGCTTTAGCTCCTTCCGGTAAAGATAAAGGCTTTTTAACTTCCAGTGAAATCCAAGACTTGGATCTCAAAGCAGAATTAGCCGTCCTCAGCGCTTGTGATACTGGTAGAGGCGATATTACCGGAGATGGAGTAGTTGGTTTATCACGAGCTTTAATCGTCGCTGGAGTTCCCAGTGTAGTAGTTTCTTTATGGGCAGTTCCCGATAATCGAACAGCCGAACTGATGGTGGAATTCTACTGTAATTTCCAAGACCGTAAATTAGACAAAGCTCAAGCATTACGACAAGCAATGTTGGAAATGGTAAAAACTCATCGTGACGACCCCATTTTATGGGGTGCTTTTACTTTAATTGGTCAAGCAGGATAAACCAACACGATAGGTAACATCCCAAATGTGTTATCTCTTTTTACCTCATTCCTCTGCGCTCTCTGCGGTTTTTCATTTAAAATTGTTTCAGAAAAAATGTCCAAATTCAACCGTCGTCAATTTCTACAATTCGCTGGTTCTGCACTAACAACTTTCGGATTAACTCAATTAAATATCAAAAATCAAAGTTTACCTTATGCTCAAGCCATCTCCTCTTCAAATTCTCGGAAATTAGCATTATTAGTCGGAATCAATAACTATCAAAACCTTGAAAATCTCCAAGGAGCAATTACCGACGTAAATTTACAGAAAGAACTATTAATCAATCGTTTTGGTTTTAATCCCAATGATATTTTAATAGTTAGCGATGAAAGCGAAATTAAACCAACTCGCGAAGGTATTTTACAAGCATTTGAAGAACATTTAATCAACCAAACAAAACCAGGAGATACAGTAGTTTTTCACTTTTCCGGACATGGTTCTCAAGTATTTGAACAGGATAGTCCTTCCAAAGATAATCTTATCAGCACGTTTGTACCTAGTAATCGCTCAATTTCTTTAGCAGGTAATCAAAAACAAGTTTCCGACATTACGAGTAAAACTCTATTTTTATTAATGTCCGCTATCAATACAGAAAATCTCACCGTTGTTTTAGATAGCTGTTATTCAGGAGGAGGTAAACGAGGTAATCTAAATGTTAGGTCAATTGAAGGTGGAAAGGGATATATTCCCAGTGAACTGGAACGAGAATATCAACAGAAATTATTATCCAAATTAGATATATCTGAAGAAGAATTAAAACAACGCAGAAAAGTCGGTATAGCCAAAGGAATAGTAATAGCTTCAGCCAGAAAAAACCAAATAGCAACAGAAACACATTTAGATGGTTTTGTCGCAGGAGTATTTACTTATTTGATGACTCAATATATATGGCAAGAAATCAGCCCAGACCCAGTTGAAACTATGATTAATAATATATCTCGCAACATTAATCATACATTTACCTCCAGTCAAATACCAGAAATAGAAGCCAAAATAAATAGCAATCATCAAACTAAACCAATATATTTTATTTCTCAAAAAATCCCCGCTGCTGAAGCAGTAATCACCGAAGTTAATGGTGATAATATTAAATTTTGGTTGGGAGGAGTATCACCCAAAGCTCTTTCTGCTTTTAACCAAAATACTACCTTACAACTAGTAGATAATAACGGCAAAGAACAAGGAAAAATAAAATTACAATCTCGTGATGGTTTAAAGGGTACCGGCAAAATTTTAGAGTTAAATCAACCAACATTATTAAAACCAGGAGCCTTTTTACAAGAAGGAATTAGAGTTATTCCCTCAAATTATAAATTACGTATTGGATTAGATGATTCTTTAGGTCAAGATATCGCTAAAGCTAGAAATGAAATTGCTAAAATCGACAGAATTGAACCAATTACCCTACAAACAGGAGAAGTGCATTATATATTTGGTCAGATGACAAAAGCACGACAAGCAGAATTAAGAAAAAAACGAGCTACAAATATTCCTCCACTCAATAGTTTGGGTTTATATACAGAAGGACTCGATTTAATTCCCAATTCTTTTGGTAGCTCCACAGAAACCATAGATATTGCTTTAATACGTCTCCAATCTAAACTTCGTTCCCTGTTAGCAGCGAGAATTATCAAATTAACTTTAAATGCTAACTCCTTACCTCTAAATGTAAATGTATCCGCATCTTTAAAGATTTTGGGTACTGAAGAAACAGTTGCGGCTCAAACATATACTTCTCGAACACCAAATAAAACTTCCGAACTGTATGCAAATCCACCCAAAAATCCTAATATTAAATACCAAAACGGAATAGCTCAAATTCCCTTAAAAAATTTAATTCAAATTCGAGTTAAAAATCAAGAAACTAAAGACTTCTACATCACAGTATTAGCTATCAGTCCCAAAGGAAACATTGAAATTCTCTTTCCCAATACTTGGTCTGCTGCTGAAAATGCTACCCTCGTCAAAGCTGGAGACACCCTGAAAATCCCCAAATCAGAAGATACATGGGTGATAGAAATTGTTGAACCGCTTGGATTAGTAGAAATATTAGTAGTTGCTAGTGAATCCCCTTTGAGAAACAGCTTACAAAGCTTACAAACCATTGCGAAAAGACAAGGAAAAAGAAACTCATCTGTGGATATCGATAACAGCACCTCTCAAACAAACCTTGGAATTACTTCCAGAAAACAAGTTCGTTTAGTTGATACTAAAATAAAAACCATGTCCATTACCTATGAAGCTGTCAAACAACCTTAATATATATGTTACTTGCAACTCTTGACATATTGCCTTCATTAGTTTTCTACTAGCGATTAATCTCTTAAGAAAGATACAAGTAAATTAAATTGATTTGCGTAATTTTTCGTATTTGTCTGCGAAATATTTAGTGAACAAGCTTGATTCAAATACAAGAGGTTAGATTTATGCTTACTCTTTCTCAGAAAAATTCTTCTCACAATAGCTCTTGTAAAAACTTACCAGGTTTCAAATCTTTACTCAGCACAATGTTGGTTACACCTGCATTGGTTATGAGTATGCTTGCAGTTAATCATAAACCCGCTCTTTCTGCTCAAAACTGTCCTTCTAGAGTTTATGATTCTGCCCATAAGTATGCAAACACAATTGTTACTGATGATGAATCTTGGTTTTTCTTATTCCCTGTTGATTTACGAACTAGGCTTGAAGAGTGTACATACTTTCCTAGAGAAGGTGCATTTATCGTACATATGAGAATAAATTGGCAACATCCTTGGGAAAAGAATAAACCTTATTCTGCAAGTGTGAGACTTAAATCAACTAGTAACAGAAACTGGAGTTGGAAGCTTAAGTATGCAAACTATAATTTATTGGAGCATTTCGTGACCATAGGCTTGATCAAAACCATAAGTCAATAGTATTTAATTTGATTTCAATCATAAATCACCAGGCATCTTCATCAATTTATATGAAGAAGCATTGAAGGTTGTAACAACTAAGCCGTTAACTGTTTATGTTTTACGTAAAATGACTGAGTTTTTTCGCTGGCTGGGCGTGTTCAGCAAGTAGCTGGTGATAAAAGATTAATTTATCTCGTGTGTCATGTCTACTGTAAATCAACATTTTGGAGACTTTTGTATGAAATACGTTCGCGGTTTATCTGGATTTGCTCTTGTGTCTCTTCTAAGTTTTCAATCAGGTGCTGCAATGAGTAAAGTGCCTGAGCAAGTGCCTAGCAGAACTTCATCTGCTCAAACTCAGCCTGTGATTATTGCTGGTAATCCTTTTAAGATATTTCAAGATGCTGCCCAAACGGTAGATCAGGTGAATAAAATCAGGTTGCGCGAAAAACGTAGGCGAGAAGAAAAACGTAGACGGAAAAAATTGGAAGCTGCTCGAAAGAAAGAGGCTGAACGTCGTCGTCAGTATCTTGAGAGTCTATCTCCTGAAGAACGACAGGTTTACGAGATTATCGAGAAAGCCAAACGCGACCTTCGACATCAGCCTATTGCTGATTTCCTGGGGAGCGGATTTGGCATTACTCCCAAAGGAACTACTCAAACTCCACAAGACCTTGACCGAGAGTTTCAGAATGCTATTCGCAATAGTAATAATTCAACCAGTTCTCAACCTCCAGTTAATCATGGAAGTGTAGCCCCAGCTACAACAACTGGCAACCGAATACTTCAGCGCATTTTAAATAAGAGAAGTAATGAAACACATGAACAATGGTTTCTCAGGATTGACCCTGTACTCTCACACACTCCAAGAGAGGAGTATAGGACATGGAGAGCAACTTTATCATCGGCTGATAATCAAGCCTTTAATGCTCTAGTCCAAAAAGAAAATGAGTTCAGAAGACAACAGATGAGAGAGACCAGTGGAGCGGTATGGGATATGATTAAGCGCGATTTATCTTGTAGATGGGAGTCAGATGCTGAAAACGAGCAGTATGTTAGGGTCTGTGATGATTAAGCCTAGCTCAGGCTGAGTTTTCAATTAACTCTTCTGCTTGCATTAATTCGCTTGTGGATTGAAGAAGGAACAATTAGTGGGGGTTGGTTTAGACTGGTCAATAATTGTAAGCCGCCCAACATACGTTGTAGCGAGGGTATTAAACCCTTGCTCTCTACGGTCGCGAGAGAGTAGGTCGTCAGATTTCTTTCTGCTTTATACCGACTTACTCTCTGTCTTTTTGGTAAAAACTTTTTGGTTTACTGAAGAGTGCTTATAAAGAGTGCTTATTTTTTTTGCATAGCTTTAATTAGCGGCTACTGAAAAAGTCACGAATAACATTACAAGCAAGGGTTTCGACAGATTTTTAGAAAATTAGTGCAAGCCAAAGATGCTGATACTCTTGATTTTCGTCGAATTTCCAAAAATCACCTTAGCTATTGAAGATTTTACTGATTGAAATTCATCTCAGTATAAGTTTTCGACTTTTTCGGTAAGCCCTAATTACTTCGTTCTTATCTTAGTCAAGTCTTAAAAATTTTAGATTAGAAGAGTATTTTTATGAAATCATTATTTTCTGCTATTTCAAGTTTGAATCAATTAATATTTTTTTGTGTCTTGGGTGTGACCACATTTAGTATGCCCACAATGGCAAACCCAATTGCTGATTTACAAGATGAGGTTGCTAAACGAGATATATCTCCAGAAGATGTGGACAAGGCAATGAGAGCTAAGTTTCCTAAATCTAGTTTTCCCTATTATGCTCTACCAAATGGCTGCTCTAGTCCAGTCCCTTCACACTGGAATATACCTTTTAGGAATGCCTGTAACAATCATGACAAGTGTTATACAACTCCTGGCAAATCGAAGATTGCTTGTGATGATAAGTTTTTAGTCGAAATGTCAAGAATATGTGACCCTGTAGGATATGGAATGGATACAGTATGTCAAACTGCTGCTGTAGCTTACTATAAAGCTGTTGATGAGTTTGGTAATAGTAACTATGACGCAGCCCAAAGTAATCAGCTTTCGTATATCCGAGATGTGTATGAATGGCTGGATACTCTAAGGTTTACTGGAGTTTTTAAAACAAACAGTTATATCACTACAGGTATATCAGTTACGTCTAGCGACAGAATTAAGATTGAAGCAAGCGGAAGCGTAAGATTTGGGATGTTCGCAGGTTCAGGAACACCTAACGGCATCATTATTAACCCAGTCTACAATTACTTTCCAGATGTACCACATGGTTTTCTCATGGCAAGGTTTCGTCAGCCAGGAATGGGAGATTTAGATGGTTGGTACCCAATCGGTGTAGGATGGGATGAATTAAGGGAAGTAAAACTCCCATCACAAGGGATTTTAGAATTTCTGGTTAATGATAATCAACCAGGTAACAATTTTGGAGAATTTCGCATTGAAGTGACTATTGATTCTAGCAAGAAGTAATCTTAAGTGAATACTTGCTTTCATTAATAAGTAAAAGCCCTCACTTTAGCTTCAGCAAGGACAATAAATTAGTTATCAATATTTAGTCATTAATTTTCGTTTAATTATCTACTAGATATTTATATCCCATTTTATAATATTGTGTCTTGCTTTAAAACTGGGTTTTTACGTTTGTTTTTTGGCGATCGCTTAATTTATGCAATACCCGTTAAAAATAATTTTAGACTCATAGCGGGTTCTAGGCATTGGTAGTAGGGTTGTTTCGTCTCTCCAAAAGAGCCGCACCCATTCCAAAAATGGAGTAGCTAACTAATCTTGATTCTGGTAATTGAATAATCTAACAAGCTTCATTACGAAGCGGTTTTGTGCTGCGAAAAAATCGTAGCACTTTTAGTGTTTTTGAAATATTGAGCTATATCTTGGAAGTTTTTCTCAATAGAAAATCTTTATTGCGAATCGTCGCGTTTGTTTAGGTTCATGGTGTCTATTAAGTAATAGCTTTAAGTAAAACCTAGTCTAAACAGATAACAAGTCCCTAAAAGTGAGAATTAGCTCCTTATCCCAAACTGACGTTAGGTAAATAAATATGATTAAATATATCGAAGGTAAAATGAGTAATCCCAGCCAAATCCTTCATGCGTAGAGATTCAATATTTTATAAATTATTTCAACAATATCCAGCTTTACTGTTTACCTTGCTGACAAATCCGCCAGAAAATGCATC
>CAKZYM010000024.1 GCA_937884685.1 uncultured Calothrix sp. | reverse complement strand
TAGCTATAACGAATCCCAAACACCCAGCAATTAGGGTGATGAAAAAAATTACTTCGGGCTTAGAGAAACTACCATGAATAAAGCAACTAATAGAACAACTAATAGAACAACTAATAGAACAACAGCTAATAAAACAACAGCTAATAAAACAACAACTAATAAAACAACTAAGAAAAAACAACCCTACACCAGTAAACTTCAAGGTGTCTCCGCTTTACTCGGAGAAGAGGCTGCCCCGAATGATACCCAAAACAAAAATGACGCACCGTCTTCGAGCATAGCTATTGGAGCAATCAAATTACCCGAATCCCAACCTCGGCGTTACTTCGACCCCAATAAATTAGAAAAACTATCGGCATCAATAAAAGAACTGGGAATTCTCGAACCTCTGTTAGTGCGTCCTTTACCAAAGAATAACTACGAGTTGGTCGCCGGAGAACGCCGTTTTAAAGCCGCCCAAATGGCAGGACTAACCGAGGTACCCGTAATCGTTCGGGAGATGAACGATGCCATTACCCATAAAGTACGCTTAGTAGAAAACCTGCAACGAGAAGACCTCAACCCACTGGAAGAAACCGAGGGAATTTTGGAACTGTTAGCAATGCAGTTGGAACTCGAACAAGACGAAGTAATCAGCTATCTTAATCGAATGCGGAACGTTTGCGACCGCCATAAAGATGATTCGGACGAGGTGAGACATAACGTTATGTCTCAAAGCGAAACTAAGTTAATTGAGGAGCTATTTACATCTTTAGGAAAGATGGGTTGGGAGTCATTTGTTAAAAATCGCCTGCCATTACTTAAATTACCCACGGATGTGCTGAAAGTGTTGCGACAAGGGAAATTGGAGTACACAAAAGCCCGTGCCATAGCCAAAGTAAAAGATGAAAAAAAGCGGGATGATTTAATAGAAATAGCGATTGCAGAAAACTTATCCCTCACTCAAATCAACGAACGTGTCAAAGCAGCCAACAAATTATCAGCAACAGTAAACCCGCTCAAAGAACGTTACAAAATTGCACTACCGCGCTTGCAAAAGTCCAAAGTGTGGGACAATCCCAAAAAACAGAAGACTTTAGAAAAACTGCTATATCAAATTGAAGCGCTGATTGAGGAGTAGTATTACTTCCAATAAAAATCACATCATAATAATGATAAACAAAAAAGCAGCACCGGCTAAATCCAAAAATGCCTCTTGTTATTAAGCCAAAAAACAGCAACCCCAGATTAAGCTGGGTGTTGCTGATAAAACGGTGTTTATGGTTGTCGTGCAAGCAATAAAATAATAAAGATAAATCCTACATATAAAAGATAGTTTTAAACGGAGGCGGTTCCCTCGTCTAAGCACCTTGCAATCTAGCAAAGCCAAAGGTTACGTTAAATTCTTCACACCAAATTGCTACAGATTTAAAGTCATCTAAGTCAAAGTTATCAGGGATTTCATAACGTTGAGCGCCATCGAAGCGTTGTAGGGCAGCCAACGTTACATAATTTCTTTCATTCAAGTTAACAGGTACGGTTGAATTGCGGTGTAAAACAACTCTTACCTTCGGTCCGCGAGCAGTTGTGAATCCTTTACTGAATTCGAGATAGCGCTTACCGTTAACTTTGACAATTTTAGCTGTACCGTTTGTGGGATGGTCTTGTTCTGTAGTAACAAAGCTACCGGATGCAATTAGTGACTGAGGTTTTGCTGCAACTCTAATACTTTGTCCTGCTGTTTGTGCTTGGGCTGGTTGTGCGTTTAGTGATAATTGTCCAACACTTCCGAACAATACGATTGATGCAATTCCTAAACCAGCTAATTTGTTAAATTTCATTTGTCGTTACCTCTTATTGGGATTCGCGTGTTTTCTCTTCGTTACTTATTACTATGAGGGATGAAACTGAGGTGGCAATGATTCGTAACTGAGATAACAGTAAGAGTTAAATGAGAAAACTGAGATGGGAGCAGGAAACGTAGTTTGGGTTTGGGTTCGGGGTGTGTAGCGTCCTCTTGGCAGCACGTTCCAACCTTCAACGCCGTTCTCGGAACATTCCACAGTTACATGGAAGAGATACAATTTATTATATTAATTGATAGGGAAATGTACTTAGCCTCTTGGGCAGGCATTTAATGTTATGGATAACATTTTTCAAGCGGTAGGGGTAATACGTGGAGAAGTCATAAAAGAAATAGAGGAAGAAAAAGAAAAGTTTTACGTCTGTGTCAAAACAGAACAGGACACAAAAAAATATCGGCTATTTTACTCCCCACATCACCGTAAGACACTATCGGCATTGAAACTGGAAATAAAAAATCATGGTAACTTGCTAAGACTAATTGTTTATCCAAAAATTCTTCATTTACCAGGAAAGGACAAACTGCACCAAGTCCGATTTCAGCTAGTGGGGTTTGACGATGGTTCAAATAAAGGTGTAGCCGAACTAGAAGATTTTGAATTCAAGCTTGCTGGTAAATGGCAATTCATCGCTGTTTGTAAAACTCCAGTTATCAGCGTTCACAGGAATTTCACCGAAAGAACATTGGAATATTTCAAATCGCTCTCGCAAGACAGTCGCAAACTATTTGCAAGTGCGTTGCACGCTCCCCTTCTATGGGATTCGGCTCCAGTCTCCCCATTCCGCTTCAATCCAAAACTAAAAAAAGACCAGCAAGGAGAAACGTTTTTTGTACAAATTAAAGCCAAATTCTTACCAGACAAGGACTTGTTTTGTTTTGATAGTTTAATGGGTGTACCCACGACGGAATTGCCTAAGTTTATTAAATTTAAAAAAAGGAAAGGCAAGAAAGATAAACAGAAATTAGAGCAAAAATCGGAACTAAATAAGCCTTCTTCTTCTAAAACAAAGCTAAAAAGTAAAAAGAATAAAAAATCGGAGCCGTTGCAGGAGAATATTCTGTTGAAGCTGATGTAAAAATATCATCTCCACAGTAAACCGGGATTATTGGAAGCAGCATCAATATTGCTGTTTATGAGTATCTCCTCGGAATTACTCCTGTCCCGCGCACGCTTATGGGAGATTCAAATGCAGAAATTGTCCTACCGTCGGTGTTCACCGTGAGCAACACCGCTATATATCTCAGTTGTGCCCAGAATAAAAGTAAAACGGTGAAATAATTTATTACTTGCAAGTGCCTATGATTAACGAACTTCCAAACGTGAGGGAAGGATTGAGGGAGAGAACGATAAATTTGTAGCCGGTAATCTTAGACCGTGAAAGGAGTAATAGACATCTACCAATCAATTTTTATTGATGCATTAATCAATATATCGAATACATAGAATTATCACAATAGCAACTATACCTGTGACACTTTACCTATGTAATAATGTAGTACCTTACAAAGTAAGGTAAAAGTAAGAATAGCATCTGGCACATTTTGTAATATTTAATCCGTAGAATGTAGCTTATACAAAATGTACAGGATTTTATTATTTAACCGATGCTGAGCATCGGGTTTGCTGAATAATTCTTAAATTATGGCTAAAAGTATTGTTCTTACTCGTCTTGTGACGATTGTAGCACGTTAAGCTCAAAATTGCTCGGTATTGGTTTAACTTAGTTTTAGCTTATCCAAAATTTAGACAAACTAATTGTGCATACTATAACGTATCATTTGTCAAGTAATAGAATAAAATAAAACCGACATCTAATTAGATGTCGGTTAACAAAATATTATCGATAAACAGTTATTTTTTAAACATCTTTTAGACGGTTATTTTTTTAACCTTCTAAAAGCCGGTTGTATTCTGCTATCGGATCTCCCAAATATCTTCGGACTTCATAGACTCTAAACCGTATCCAAGAACCACATCGGTCAAGATTACCCCATCCGCATTTTCTCGGATGTGCGCTCCAAGAAAATAGTACTGATACCGCTTCTTTACTAGCTTTTACAGCAATTCTGTAATCTTCCTCCAATACTTTTTTCACTTCTTTTAAATGAGAAAGTTTATTTTCGAGTTCTGCTTTAACTACTCCAACAGAACCTGCAATTTTCAACTTAATATCATTGATGGTTTTGTCCAATTCTTCAATTTTTGTTCTGTATTCTTCTACTATTTCTACATCAGCCCCTTTAGCCAAAACACTTTTATCAATTTGACTATCGCCTGCTTTGCTAGTAACTTCACTTCGAGCTTCTACGGTGACAAAGTAACCCGCTTGAGGCTGAATTAATAGTACTCCCTTTCTTTTTTTACCTTTGGCGTAAGCTTTACCACCTTGGTTTTCATGCACCACATAGCACATATTTCCTGGGACAGGTGCAGAGATTGTGGAGCATTGTTGAGATGGAATTCCTGAAGGAATTGCAAGACTTGGCTTAGCAGTGAGTACTAAAGCCATAATTAGAACTATAAAAATTCTCGCTATACGATTCATTGTTTTGATTTAGTTTGGTTTGGTTTCTACATTATGAGGGGGAGTGTATTTTACCCCCCTTAGCTTTAATTTAATTAATCGGGGTAAAAGTGGCGAAGCTGATACGAGCCGTCACGCGATGGCTGAAGCCTTTATACCAAAGTAGTTTCAGGATTTTTCAATTTTTATCTGAAAAATGGGATTTTGACAAACTGAATACATATATCAAGCTGTACCATTTGAACTATCCCAAAATGAAGGAGCCTGAAACCCTTGTAGCTACGTTGTCAAATTCTGTACCAAAAACGCGATTAAGTTTAATTGGTACTACTTTAATAAGGTTTTTCGGCGATTTTTGGGTTAAAGAGCAATTTTATTTTTGTAACCCTTACACAGTAGTGCTTTCAAGCAAAGCGTGTCACGAGCCGCCACGCTGGCTACTTTCCCCCCTATTTGAGGGTATGAGTATCTATTTACATGCACGATATTTGATGTGATATTTCAGACCACGATGCGCGAGGTCAAAGGAGTCAACTGTGGCAATACCCCGTCCGCGAGCAGACATTGCTGCGTTGATTCGCATGTTTTCGCTTTTACCACAGGCTGACCATACGTTAGCAACGGTTGCTAGACTGTCTCGAACGTTATAGTCGGTTTCACCATTGAATACTCTCTGAAAAACTGGTCCACGTCTACCAGCAAAGAAGTATTCTGCTCTGAGTTTTGCTCTGGTGTAGGGAGAAACATAACCACGATAATCTGCATCGTAGAAGGAGATTTGAAAACCTTGAGGAACTTTGATAGGAATTGATAGGTTACAGCTTTTACGGCTCTCTTTGGCGTTATTACCTTCTGCGATAAACTTATCGAATAAAAGAGTCAATTCTTGACCGTCGGGGCTTACGGTAACGCTTGCAGAGCCATCAGGACAACCGCTTCCACCGTACCCTGCTCCGAGAATTTCTACTTTAGGTGTAGCAAAAGCAGGTGCAGCGGAGGTTGTTATAAGTGTGGCTGCAACAAGAAGACTTTTAACTAATTTTACGGATTTTTTGCGGATATTTTGGCTAATCATAACTTTATTCCTCGTTTGATTTTTTTGAAATTAATCTAGTTGAAACGATTAATGAATCATTTCCGAGGTCATATATCTTTGACTACTGACAGCTTATGTATCTTTTTCGACAGAAAAATACATTTATGATGATTGAATTTTAAAATACATAAAATGACCAATAAATATACTTATATATATAGAAATTTAGAGGTCTGTCCCATTGGTTTTGATAACCAGTTTCATAGATTTATAGGACTTTGGCTATTAGACTGGGAATTAATTCCCAGACGGGTGTGAGCATAATTCGTAATATCACCCGAAGGGTGACGCTTAGTCTAACGACTCACTTCGTGAACGCTACGTAATTCGTAATTCGTAATTCGTAATTAATGCCCCATAAATAAATTTAGGGGCGAGGACATTGCCTAAAATGACATCCACGGTCTATACCGGGGGCTATGTCCTGTCGGACACGCTTAGTCTGACGACTCACTTCGTGAACGCTAACAAACCATTAATGTTTTCCCGGTGATAGAAAACCCATCAAGATTAATGGGACAGACTAGTTTGAATTTTGAAAAAATTGGTGTGGCTGATTTGATATAGGACTTACGCATTGACAGAGAAACCAAAATAACAGGTATTGTTTTCAAGGCTTATAGCCAGATTTTTCAATCATATTTTCGGCGATCGCCAAAAGTAACGGTGATATTTAAAAGCTTGAAACAACGTATTTACGTTAGTACACGAGATGACTTTTTTGTACAGTGCGTAACTCCTATGATATATGAATTTGATTTTCTGGATAATCCAAATGCTTGTAGAAAATAGAATACAAATTATTAACCTGGGGATACTGTGCCAATTTGGAGAAATTGTACGCTAACGGATTTAAAGAATATTCTAAACCCTTATCTAGCCTTGGTTACAGCTTTCATCTAATTTTCAATTTTTGGTGTTTTATATCTGAAGCGATACTGCTCTACTTGGAACGGAAAATCGTCGTTTCAGCTGCTAAAAAATCTCTATTAGTACAGAATTCCCGATCTGATACGTTCTCCCCTATTGCAGCGACGATAAGAATAACCAACCCTATATAACCGATGCTGTTTCGTCACGGTGCTAGGTATTAGTTCTTGAAACATTGCTATATAAGCATCAACAAGCAAAAGTGCCGTTTCTTTCTTACCTTCTTATTCTTAATTTTATTTCTATACCCATA
>CAKZYM010000023.1 GCA_937884685.1 uncultured Calothrix sp. | reverse complement strand
AACGACTTGAGGTAAAAATCGCTGACACGGGTACGGGTACTCTTTCCCAATCTTTGAGTATTTGAGTCAATCTTCCTTGGGAAACTAATGGTGCTGCTTGAAAATGCGGTAACAAAGCAATACCTAGTCCGTCTGCTGCTAAATCTCTTACAGCCAAATTATTGTTAATTATACATAGCGCTTCGCCAGTAATCTCCTGCCTTTGTTTACCATTCACTAATGACCAGACAGGTTTACCCCTGGGAGAAAACATAATCAGTGAATGTTCTGATAAAGCTTGTAAAGATTCAGGTTCTCCCCGCGCATGAGTGTAGGCACAACTCGCGTACAAACCATAGCGAATGTAGCCCAAAGGACGAACAGATAACTCAGAATCTACTAATGGCCCTACCCGAATCGCAACATCAATACCTTCGTGAATCACATCTACTATACGATTAGAAAAATCTGCTTCCACCTGCACTTGGGGATATCGTTTGAGATATTCCGATATCCAACAATTGACTCGCATTAACCCAAACTCCGTTCCTGCGGTTACTTTAAGCAGTCCGTGAGGTTCTCCATGAGCTTGAGCAATACAGGCTTGTGTCTCTTCCAATGCATTTAAAATACCGCAAGCTCGCTCGTACAAGTCGCGACCGATTTCAGTGATGCTTAAGCTTCGGGTTGAGCGTTTCAGGAGCTGTACACCCAAGCGTTTTTCTAAGCGACTAACGACTCGGCTAACGTGCGCTTTGTCTTTATCGAGCATTTCACCTGCTGCGGTAAAGCTGCCAGCATCAATAACAGCGCGGAAAATTTCGAGGGATTCAAGGTCGATTGTTGATTTCATAGTCAACAGTCTATTGCGATTTTGGGTATTTATCAATCCAAGAAAACTAGATAAAGTTTAGTCATGGATGCAAAAACAACATTCCAATTAAAAGAATTTAAAGAAAAAGAGGTCCAGAAATGAGCGGACAACAAACTCTCCAACAAAGATTACACTCAGCATTAGATAATCCGAATCAGCCCTTTGCTTTACTTACCACCGTTCGTGTCAAAGACAAAGCAGCAGGTGACCGTTTGGAAGCAGCAATGCAAACTGTTGTAGAGAAATCGCGTCAGGAAGCAGGAAATATTACCTATCACGTCAATCGTGATGCTAACGATTCAACTATTTTCTACCTTTACGACCGTTGGAATTCAATTGATGCTGTTGATTTTCACGAACAAACCGAATATTTCAAAGCTGGATTGGTGGTATTGAAGGAAGTTCTGGCTGAACCACCAACAACAACCATCATGCAAATTGCTTACTAAGACGATACAAACTTACGGAGAAATTAAGATGAAAACATTAACCAACATTCAAACAGTACAAAAGTTTCTTGAAGCACAATATGCAGGTGATTTTGACCGCGCTTTTCAATCCTACGCTCAACCCAATTTTCAATGGATTGTCGGTAGTGGTGGTAATGAGATTCTGCGAGAAGCAATTCCTTGGGCTGGTTGCACCCATAAAGGTAAAGAAGGCTACATCAGATTGACTACACTTTTGTTTTCAGAATTTGAAGCACTTGAATTTGAACCAAAGCGCTACAGCGATGCTGGTGAGTGTGTTTTTGTAGAAGGTCACTTTACCTTCCGTCATCGTCAAACCGGAAAGATTGCCGATAGTGATTGGATTGCTCGTTTCGATATGCGAGATGGTCTGATTGGAGGTGGTCAATTTTACGAAAATACTGCTGGTGTTGCACTAGCACGTAAAGCAGCTTAGACCAGACGTTTCTATTTAATCACTATTACTTTAAAACCAAAAGGAGCAAACATCATGAAAATTGGTATTCTTAACGCAGGTAACATCGGTCGTACTTTAGCTAAACCTTGGTATGATGCAGGACACGAACTGATGCTTACCAAACAAGGTAATCAAGAAAAACTCGATACATTTATGCAAGAAGTAGCAGGAGCAAATCGCGGTACGCTCAAGCAAGTAGCAGATTTTGGCGAAGCAGTATTATTTTCTGTGTATTGGCTCAATTTGGATGATATTTTAGCTCAAGTAGGGGATTTAGAAGGCAAGATTGTTATCGATACTATGAATCCCCTCAAGGTCAGCGAACAGTTTGAACACTATCACGATTTGGAGTTTATGCAATCCAGTTCGACTTCTGAAGAACTGCAAAAACGTTTGCCTAAAGCTCGTGTAGTTAAGGCATTTAGTACTATGCCCTCGACTGTCTTAGATAGTAATGAGTGGTCTAATAATCCGGTTAAACCAGCAGTTTTCGTCGCTGGTGATGATGACGCGGCAAAAGAAGTTGTTTTTCAACTGGTAAGAGATGCAGGTTTTGAACCTTTTGATACAGGTGCGCTGAAGAATGGCCGTAATATCGAACAAATGGGTGTTTTGTTACACAATGTCGGTACGCATCAATTTGGTGGGGATTATGCAAGGCTTGCTCCCACATTTCTACAAGCTTCAAAACTAGAAACAAGCAAAGTTTAGTTAATAAAAAGATTGGGATTGTATTTGTAATAAATGGAGGAATAAAGATGACAATGCAAGCAATTCACGTTACACAGTTCGGCGATCCAAGTGTACTTCAACTTGCTACAGTTCCACGTCCGACTCCCAAAGATAATCAAGTGTTGGTCAAACTAACTTACTCTGGTGTCAATTTCAATGACTATATGGAACGCAGTGACTTTTATCGTCACCCTGGTGCGCCAGCAAAAGAACTACCGTTTATCTTGGGAGAAGAGGGTGTGGGTGTAGTCGAAGAAGTCGGCGAGCAAGTTACCGACCTCCAGCCAGGACAAAGGGTTGGATTCCTGTGGCATCACACAAAAAGCTATGCCCAATATTCGGTCGTTCCAGAAAATCATCTATTTCCCATTCCGGATGATATTACTGATGAGGTAGCAGTTGCTTTAATGCATCCTGGTATAACTGCGAGGACTTTATTGTACGAATATAAGCCTCTGAATTCGGAGGTAGCGGTATTTATTACAGGTGCAACGGGTAGTATTGGTTCGATTTTAGTACAGTGGGCTAGTCAACTAAAAGCTCAAGTTATTGCGACTGTCTCATCTTCTGCTAAAGTCGAACAAGCGAAGCAGTTGGGTGCATCAGTTGATATCGTTATCTACAGTCAAAGCTTAGAAGA
>CAKZYM010000022.1 GCA_937884685.1 uncultured Calothrix sp. | reverse complement strand
TTAATGCTAAAGCTCCCGTGGTAATTTCTTCGGAACTGGAAAACCACAAGCATATAGCTTCTAATAATAATGACCCTCGCAAAGCTAAAGGTTTTAAGGGTAGAGTTTTAAACCCTCAAGCTAATTACTGTGAAGATGGTCGGATTCTACTTGGCTATGTCACCAATCAAAGTAAGATAGGTCTTGCTTGCGGTATTGAGCATCAAATTTTTACGGATTGTTCGTATTTTGCTAAAAGTGAATGTTCCGAAGATGGTGGTAATGCTGTTTTTTCTGTAGATGCTCAACCAGGGATTCCAATTAGATTAATTAAATATATTACTTACAATACTTCACCCGGTAATTCGATTGAGGAATTGTGTACCAGAGCGCATAGAACTTTGGATAGAGCCAAAAATCTCGGTTTTGAGGCAATTTTGGCTAGTCAGCAGCAATATATGGATGATTTTTGGCACAGAAGCGATATCAAAATCTATGGTAATCCTTATGATAGCGATGCAACTAGAGCGCTAGAGTTACAGCAAGCAATTCGCTTTAATTTATTTCAGATTTTGCAAGCTTCTGGAAGAGCAGAGGGAACTGGTATTCCCGCTAAAGGACTTTCGGGACAAGCTTATGAAGGTCAATTTTTCTGGGATACGGAAATTTATGTCTTACCGTTTTTGATTTATACCGCTCCTCGGATTGCGAGAAATTTATTGAAGTTTCGTTACAAAATGCTCGATAAAGCTCGCAAACGCGCTCGTCAGTTGAATCAAAAGGGAGCTTTGTTTCCTTGGAGAACTATTAACGGTGAGGAAGCATCGGCTTATTATGCAGCGGGAACGGCTCAATATCATATTAATGCCGATATTGCTTATGCTGTGAAAAAATATGTGGAAATTACCGGGGATAAGGATTTTCTTTATAACGAAGGTGTAGAAATTTTAGTAGAAACCGCTAGATTGTGGCACGATTTAGGGTTTTTTCAAGATGGAAAATTTCAGATTCACGGTGTAACTGGGCCAGATGAATATACGACGGTAGTTAATAATAATGCCTATACTAATTTGATGGCACGGGAAAATCTTCGATATGCAGTCCAAACGGTGCAGATGCTGCAAAACGAAGATTTAGAGAGATTTGCAGCACTTTTAGATAGAACCAATCTTGCTTTAACGGAGATTGAAGACTGGGAAAAAGCTGCTAAATTTATGTATATTCCTTACGATGAAGCGAAGAAAATTCACCCGCAAGATGATAGTTTTCTCAGCAAAAAAGTTTGGGATTTCGAGAATATACCCCGGAGTAAATATCCTTTACTATTAAATTTTCATCCGTTGGTGATTTATCGTCATCAAGTAATTAAGCAAGCTGATGTGGTGTTAGCGATGCATTTACTCGGACAAGAATTTTCTGAGGAGCAGAAAAAATCTAATTTTGATTATTATGACCCCTTAACAACCGGAGATTCTTCACTTTCGGTTTGTATCCAAAGTATTTTAGCTTTTCATTTAGGATATACCCGAAAAGCAATAGAATACGCCTATTTTGCTATTCTCATGGATTTAGCTGATATTGCGGGTAATTCCAAAGATGGCTGTCATATCGCTTCTATGGGTGGTTCTTGGATGGTAATGGTATATGGATTTGCTGGAATGAAAGATTATAACGGTAATTTATCTTTTAATCCCAGATTACCCGAAGGAACAAAACGCTTACACTTCCCTTTAACAATTCGTTCTCAAAGATTGGAAGTAGATATTCGTCATGAAGTTGTTACTTATTTATTAAGTGAAGGTTCCGAATTGACAATTAAGCATCAAGACGAGGAGATACTCCTTAAAGTTGGAATTCCCGTTTGTGTTAAGCAGAAGGTTCAAAATTTGGATTAAGAGTTAGGTGTTAGGAGTTAGGGGTCAGGATTTAAGAGTTAATAATTAATAATTAATTATCTTTTCCCTTTCTCCTTATCTTCTCGTCTCCTTATTAATAATAGTTATTACTTACTACAAACCTCTTGTATTTTATGGAAAAAAGGACTACTAGTTATTAGTTGTTAATTGAACAGTAGATAAAAACAATAACTCTTAACTCTTAACTCCTAACTCCTAACTCTTGAATATTAATTCGTTCTCAGTGGTGCATCTAACACTTTACTAATTCTTTGTCTTGTTTCCAGTAGATGTGCTTTTGTATATTCATCGTCGGATTCTGCATCGTCTAATTTTTCGGCTAGTTGACGTAGTTTGTACCATGCTAAGGTGCGAGCATCTTCGGGTACGTTAACTTTTCTTAATACCATATTGGCTAAGATGTCTAAATATTTTCGCTGTAATCCCCGACGTAAGCTGGAAATTTCAATTTCTTTGTCTTTTGGCTCTAATACTTCTGTCCAAATCCCTGCTTGTAGAGTATTAAATAACTCTGGTAGTGTCAGTGCTTCTCCGGAACGGCTTTTCAATTCAATATCTTTCAAGCGAGAAAGGCGATCGCCGGAAAGTAAATCGAATAAAACCATGTTTTGCATGAATAGTACTAAATCGAGGATGGGATAATCCAAGCGACCGATTTGAGGATTGCTTCCCCAATGTCGCCAGCGAGATGGTGCTAATTTATTCAGCAGTTCGGGAGAGAAGTTAAATGCATCTTCAGCAAAGATATATTCTCGCAAAACTTTTAAAGCTTTACGCTGTTTTTCTACCGGTACGGGTTCAAATGGCAGCCGTGTTTGGTCTTCGCTGGCATATACTCGGTAGAATGACTGACCGCCGATGTATTTTGAAGTGTAGTAAATTTGCTGGAAATAATTGCTCAATACTGCGCCAAATCTGTCCCGCACGTCGCTATAACTTTCACCAACAAGGGGATACCGCTTGTTGATTCTATCCCACATTTTCCGAGCGTTATCCATCTGCCACTTGGAATAAAGCAGCACGTTGGAACTATTGTCCCATGCGTCGGCGGTGGGGTCTAAATCATATACGTCTTCGTCTGTGGAATAACTGTACTCTGGTTTATAGGATTCAGAGGCTATTTTACGTAATGCTGGCTCCTCAGCTTTGGTATTCGCGGCTTTTATGTGAGAATAACCGTATTTTATCGCCCATACGTCATAAGGTCCGACAATACTGGGAAAATAATCTCCCTGCTTAACGCTTTCTGGGGCAATATTCGGAGGAATATAGTCCATTACCGAAGCTACTTGTCCCCGAGTGCGAGTAATGCTCGTGTTATTCATTTCTTTGGGAGATAGCATAGTACTACCCCGGAAGTTATGTCTCAAACCCAAGGTATGACCAACTTCATGAGC
>CAKZYM010000021.1 GCA_937884685.1 uncultured Calothrix sp. | reverse complement strand
AAAGGAATTTTTCTAGTATTAATTTAAGTGGATTATCTGTTAAATCCATTGATTTAAACGGTGTAGATTTTAGTAATGCTGATTTACACCCCTACTATCTGATATAAGATAAATAATAAAATGTTGGGTTACGACGCATAGAAAGTTTTAGTTAACTATCAAAAAAGACTAGTGCGTCTAACCCAACCTACGAATTACTTTAATTATTTATTAACAGGCATCACAACTTTTTTAGCCAATCCTAGAGTTTGTAATACTTTAATAGCCCACCAGGTCATATCTATTTCCCACCAGCGCAATCCTGCTTTCGCTACATTTGGATGAGCGTGGTGATTATTATGCCAACCTTCTCCGTAAGTCAAAATTGCAGCCCACCAAAGATTGCGAGAATTATCGTTACAGTCAAAAGTACGATAACCTCTAATATGAGTTGCGGAATTAATTAACCAGGTTGAATGCCAAAGCAATACTGCTCTAAGAACTACACCATAAATTACAAAAGACCATCCACCCAAAGCATACAGTAAAATAGCTAGGGGAATTTGCAGAAATATAAAGTAGCGATTTAACCAACGATAAAATGGTTGACGTACCAAATCGGGAGCATATTTTTTGTATTGTTCGTACTCAAAGAATTCTTCACGAGGGTAGAACATCCACAGCATATGACTCCACCAAAAACCACGCTTGGCTGAATAGGGGTCTTTATCTTCATCCTCTGTATGAGCATGATGTAATCTATGTCCCGCTACCCAGAAAATTGGGCCTCCCTGAATAGCCATTGCTCCAATAATGGCAATAATATATTCTAACCATTTCGGTACTTGCAAACTGCGATGGCTTAAAATTCTGTGAAAACCCAAACAAATACCGATACTCCCAAACAGCCAATGTAAAAATATCATTACTCCCAAAGCAGACCAAGAAAAAAACCAGGGAGCCAACAAAGCTAAAGCATGAACCGAACCTATAAATGCCACGAAAGTCCAACTCAGAGCAAGCGGTTCCTTACCCTCAGCAACAGCAGAGCGTGTAGTCATAATTATTTCCTTAGACTGTGAGTATTTTTAATAAAAACTAATTAGATGCGTTCTTTTTCACCCCAATTCTTAGACTCAAACCAAAGATGAGAAAAGTACTGCGGCTTGCGGTAGATTAGAATATGCAAGTGACACTTACATTCTTAAGTTAACAAAGATAAAATAAAAATGCAAGCGCTACTTGCATGACTTTTATCATATTCATGAGTCAATCCAAAATTGAATGACTTCTAACCTTTGACCTCTAACCTTTAACCTTAGATAATGCCTAATTCTCAAATAACTCCAACTAGACAGCGAATAATTAATGCAGCAGTAGAATTATTCGCAACTCAAGGAATTACTGAAACCACAACCAAAGCAGTTGCGAAATCAGCGAAAGTTAATGAAGTTACATTATTTAGACACTTTGGTAACAAGCAGGGGTTGGTTTTAGCAGTAATTTCTGAATCACCCGTATTTAAAGAACTGAGCGAATACTTAAAAATTCAAGCTACTCAAACTACCAGCGTTTATCAAGCTTTAAAAAAGTATTCTCAAGACCGCTTAGAAGCTCTAGAACAATCACCAAACTTAGTACGTTCTGTGGTGGGAGAAGCTGGTAATTATCCTTTAGAAAATCGTCAAGCTTTGGGACGAAGCTTGAAGGAAGCGAACCATTATGTTGCCGAATTCTTAGCAACAGTGATGGAACGAGAGCAATTACAGGTGCATTTACCACCTCAAAAATTAGCAAGCTTGCTTAATATTATGCTGTTAGGGTATGCGGTGATGGAGTTTACGAGTGAATATCACGAACTTTGGCATGATAAAGATGAATTTTTAGAGGATTTGGTAACGTTGTTTTTGATGGGTGCTAGTAATTCTACAAGTTTAGTTTCCTCGGAGTTGGTCAAGATAGAAAAAGTGATAGATTTGCCTTTTAATACAGTTCAGTTGATTTTGCAACGTGCGAAAAAATCTGGATTACGAGATTATGCTTTAATATATATTTTATTTGCAGCAGGTTTATCAACAGCAGAAATTACTAATTTAGAGAAAAATAATCAAATTTGTGACACAAATCAGCACTTATTGCAGATAGTTAACAGTGAATTTCGTCAAGTTCCTGTCAATCAATGGATTATGGGTAAGCGTTACGGTTCCTATACGAATAATCCATTAACTAAATATTTGAAAAGCCGTAAAGACGAAGACTCCGCATTGTTTATTAATAATGATGGAATGCCGATATCAGAAGCAGAAATACGAGAATATTGGCAAAAAATAACCGAAGAATTATCAACACCAGAGGGTAAAGAACCAGCAATAGAACAAGCTCAAGATACCTGGTGTGTAGAAATGCTTATGAAAGGAATAAGCTTAGAAAATATGAGTTTGATTACGGGTTGGGATTTGCAAAAATTAGAACCATATCAGCATAGAGCGAAAGAAAAATTAGCTTTAGAACAAGCAATAAAATTAGATCATAAGTCTTGATACCTAATTACTATTTTTTCGATTATTCTAAATTAATGGTAGTTATATTTCCCATTGAAAAGAATGGTTGCCATATTTTAATCAATTTTTTGGATTAGTCAATCATTAATCTTCTATAGTTAATCGAAAATTTTTCTATAGTAAAAATATTGTTTTAACCACTAGAAGATAACAATTTAGTGTTACGTTACTAAATGAAGATAAAAGATATAAAAAATATCGCTGTAAGCATCTATTGAGATTATTTGCTTAATCTAAGTTCATATTTGTACATAAAAAGATAGCTGTACAAGCGATTATTTTTTTTACAATAACGGTTAGGAAATAGTTTTAGGAGAACGAACGATGGCAAAAAATGTTAGCAACAATTACTTAGCTACACGCATACAAAACTCTTTTTCTCAAGCATGGTCAAAGGTATTTGCTTTTAAGAAGTCCCAGGTTAATCAAGATTCTCAAGAGAATCAAGATTCTCAACCGGAAGAATATCAAATAGATTTAAACTCACAACAAAATTTGCATCCTTATTTAGTGGATAGAGTGGAACCATCTGTTCAGCATATTATCTTTTCTTCCTATATTAAATTTTGAAATAATTATTTTAAACGTTGGTTTGGAGCAATTTATCTGAAATATCTTCAAATTAGATTATTTTGCTTCAAAACCAGACTTATTGAATATAAATAAAATTTTTACTATTTTGTTGTTGATAAGCTCTGTATAGTTAACTTATTAAGTTAACGGAATATTATCTTCTTAATGGTGTAAAATCTTGTTGAAATAGCATAGGGGACTGTATTGGATGCATACAATCCAAGAACCAAATGAAACATGGCAAGATAACGTTATTGAAAGCATTGTAGATTTTGCAAAATCAGATGATGGCGCTATGGTGCATGTTGGCAAACTTGCTCGTGCTGTTGATGAACCATACGCTATGCAAAAGATGGTTGATTTGCTTTCCCAAAATCCTCAAGCTAAAAAAGCATTTCAAGAGTGTAAGATTTTGGGTGATATAGATTTACAAAAATTGTATAGTTTGCCATCAAATACGTTAGGATATGCTTTTGCTAAGCATATGTTGGATAGGGGTCTAAAACCTTTAAAATCGGATGTTTCAACAGCAGATGATGAAGTGCATTTTTTAGGAATACATATTAAAGAAACACATGATATTTGGCATGTTGTAATTGGTGCAGATACTGATATACAAGGAGAAATACAATTAGAAGCTTTTTATGTATCTCAACTATATGCTACACGCTTTTGGTTAGCATTAATAGTAAAAAATCTATTGAAATCAACTATTAATGATATTGAAGCTTCAACACAATATATGGATGCGATTACCAAAGGTTGGTTAATGGGTAAACAAGCAAAGTCATTATTCGGTATTAACTGGGATGAGTTATGGGAACATCCTTTAGAAGAAGTACGCGCTGATTTAAATATCGTTTTTCCTAATATATAGATAGATATTAATTTAATCTAAATTCAACCTTTTATCTATCCATTGTTTTGATTTCTTGATAGCTTCAGTCGGAGTTACAGCATAAGGTACTGCGATAGCACAACCTTTATCGTAATTTACCCAAGCAGCATAAATATCTTGTTTATTAAACTTATCGCGTTCAATTTGAATTCTGCATTCACGGTAAGTAAATGACATTGTGATTTTTGGGTAATGAGGTTCTATCATAGTTTTTATGCTGTGATTACTTCTGTTTTAACTATAAAGCTAGGAAAAATATTTATAAAGCTTTAAAAGAATACAAAAAATTCCCGTACTTCCGCGTTTTCCTTTGCGCTCATCTGCGTTTAAATCGGATAATTATTATTCAAAAACTCCTCAGCACTACTTTTATCACTAACTTCTCTATCCAAAGTTGCTGTCAATAAATCATCCAAAATTTGTTTATATTGAGGTCCTGGTTTGTAACCCATTTTTTTCAAATCATTACCATTTAATGGCGCTTCTATATTTGATAATACTGTCAAATAATGCCAAATTCTTCGTCTCATACTTCTTGGAATTTGTAACGCTACAAAAATCAACAT
>CAKZYM010000020.1 GCA_937884685.1 uncultured Calothrix sp. | reverse complement strand
CCGTTAATAAGGAGAGGGGATATAAAGCACAGCTTTATTGGGGTGAGGTTAAACTGTAATCAGCTGCTTGATAAATGCTATAGATATACAACTGTGATTTACGAATAACGAATTTGTAGAATTAGACGATTACTATTTTTTGGTAGCTTTAATCTATGAATACAGGATGGGTCTTGAAAGAATCCAAATCCAGCATTTCCTGTAATTGTCAGTTGTTCGGAGCGCTCATAATAATTCCATACATCTGCTTCTTTTTGGATATTTGACCGAAAAAGCATTTTTAAAGGTTTGCGATTGTGAGATTTTTCTATCATGATGTGAGGACCTGTATTTTCATCCACATCAGTGATAAAGAAACTCACGGTGACAAAATTCAATCCAGCCACATCATAATGAAAATTAGTCGGTGGATACAGTTTCTGAACTTCTACCTCATCTAAGTCAGAAGCAAAACTCCAAGTCAGATGACGAGTTATCAAAGTTGGATAATAACCGAGATATTTTCGAGCAATTTCAATTAATATTTCATCCGAGACAATTGTACTGATGATGGAACATTTATCAATATTGCTCACCAGTCCGCGCATTACTCTTCTATCTTTACCATTTAAGCGTCCCTTTTTGATATCTGAAGCAAAGAAAAAGTCATCATGTTTGGGTTCAGTACAGAGATTAGAATCAGCAAATGAGCGAATCTGTTTTACAGCATCTTGTTTCAGATGTAATCCTAAATGTACTCCAGTTTTCCGGACGTTATCTACACATTGATTAATTTGAACGGGTAAAAGTGCTGAAACTCGACTAATATTTAATCGCTCTTGATAATACTGTGAGTTAAATTGCTGTAATTGATTTTTTAATATGCTGTATCCACGACGAACAGTTTTGAATCTTCCTAAAGCTTGCCACAGTTTTCCTTTATTAATTCTTTTCGCAAAATCTTTATTGTCATTAAGTTTATTTTTTTGCTCTTTTAACTGAATTAATCCAACAGTCATAACTATTTATTTAATTAAAATAGGTGAATTTGTCACTGCATAAATTACGCAGCGATTCAGCGACCATATTAAGGAGCTATTAGTAGGATTTCTTAATCGATGATGGTGTCTGAGTAATTTCTACAATGACATATGTTTTTCAATTTAGACAATTGTTGAATATGCCTATGTTTATTATGACATTTTCATTAAATCTGAATACGGTTTCTTATTGATTTGATGTATTTATATATTTGATAAAGTTGTATTTATATTAGTTTTATCTAAATAATTTGATAAACAGCTTGTTGTCTTCCGGATAAAGTATAAACTTGAATTCATAAAAATAAATACAAATATTAACACTGAAAATAAATATAAAATTCTGTGAATGGATTAGTAATTAGTTTTGATTAAGTATTGATTATTAAAGGTATATGATTAAACGAAACTTCAGAGTGATAAAAAATGGATATTATAATTAGTTTTTGTAGAGACAGAACTTATTAAAAATACGATTTATTAGAAAAGGTATTTATTTAGAATGCAATGTATTTGAGACGCGATACAATGCCCTTGCGGGCACGCTCTGAAGGCCGCGTCTCTACATTATTTAAAATCCTAAAATCCTAATTTTTCCAAAACTGGCTTCGTAGAGACAATATGTCTTTGTAAACCCAATTCTTTAGGACTAACACCCAAAGCTAAAGCAATTAATTGCGGTAAATGCAGTACTGGTAAACCCAAACTTCGTCCGATAGTTTTTTCCACCTCTGGCTGACGGGAATCTAAATTGAGGTGACACAAAGGACAAGGTGTAACCAAACAATTCGCACCCGCTTCTATAGCTTCAGAAATATTTTTACCTGCCATCTGAAAAGATTGAACAGTAGCATAGCTAGAAAGAGGCCAACCACAACATTTTGTCCGACCTTGATAATAAATTGGTGTTGCACCTACTGCACGGAAAACATTTTCCATTGCTTCTGGTTTGAAAGGGTCATCAAGCGGCATATTTTGACCCCGTAATAAATAGCAGCCATAAAAAGCCGCGCATTTGAGATTAGTTAATTTCTTAGTGACCCGTTTTTTTATTTCTTCCAAACCATAATCGTTTACCAAAGCATAAAGAATATGTCTAACTTCGGAACTTCCGCGATAAGGCGAACAGCTTTCTTTTTGCAACAAACTGTTAACTTTATTTAAGTAATCGGGATTATTTTTTTCAAAAGCCTTGAGACGTTCATCTACATGACCGATAACACCTTGACAAGTGCTGCAATGAGTCAATAAAGGTAAATTTAATTCTTCTGCTAGAGCAATATTTCTGGCATTAACAGTATCTTCTAATAATTGAGAATCTTCCTTGAAAGTACCGGAACCGCAACAAGCTGCTTTTTTAGTTCAATCAGTTCAATATCTAAAGCAGAAGATAGAGCTACGGTAGAAGAATGCAGTTCTCGGCAAGCACCTTGAGCGACACAACCTGGAAAATAAGCGTATTTGAGCATTTGCAGTTTGATTGCGATTTAATGAATTCAAAAAAACATAAAGTCATTCCAAGACCAGAAATAACTTTAAGCATTAAGCATCAAGTTAACCTTACTCTATTAATCTGGATGCTGGTATGGTATGAAGTTGTTAATTCTTAATGATTGTTGAATGTCTTTCGTCCGAGCATCTACTTTATCTGATATCTTGAACCAGATGTAAAACCTGGTTTTTCAATTGTTATTGAGTTCGGGGTGTCTATCTCAAGAACGTTTTATCTAAAGTCACTCATTATGAACGACAATTAGAGCGTAGATGTACCCTTGTCTTTAGTAACATTCAAGGGAAAAAAGCGTAAAGATTGCCGTGATGGAAACATATATATCGTGTATGAGACCGCGCTTTCCGATAAGATGTATATGCTCAAAAACGGTCACATCCCGGCGAGAGCAAAAATAAGCAACATGGAAGAGGTATTTTAATCAATGAGCCAAGCGGAAATTTTTGAGAAAGTCAAGAAAATCGTTGCCGAACAGTTGGGTGTTGAGGATGAGAAAATCACCCCCAATGCTAATTTCGCGAATGACTTAGGGGCTGATTCTTTGGATACGGTAGAACTAGTAATGGCTTTGGAAGAAGAATTTGATATTGAAATTCCCGACGAAGCAGCTGAAAAAATTACTACAGTTCAAGAGGCTGTTGACTACATTAATAGTAAAGTCGCCGCATCCGCCTAGCATAGGGAATATAGACAATAGATAATTAGGGATTGGGGAGAACTAGAACGGTAAAAGTTAGCACAAAAAGTTTTTTTGTCTCGCTAACTATTACAATTTTCTTATCCCTAGTTCCTAATTTCCGATTTACAATTTCCTATGTGTTGATCTGCGGCGTAGGTCGAGCCACCATAACTATCATCATGACAGAATTTAAACGTAAGCGCGTTGTTGTAACTGGTGTTGGCGCGATTACACCAATTGGTAACACACCAGAAGAATATTGGGAAGGATTAAACACCGGTCGTAATGGTATTGGTGAAATAACTTTATTTGATGCCTCACGCCATGATTGCCGCATCGCTGGTGAGGTAAAGGGTTTCGACCCGCACGAGTATATGGACCGCAAAGAAGCCAAGCGTATGGCTCGGTTTGCTCAATTTGGGGTTTCGGCATCTAAACAAGCTCTTGCGGACGCGCAATTAGTTATCAATGACCTAAATGCCGAACAAGTAGGGATTATGCTTGGTTCTGGTATTGGTGGTCTTAAGGTGATGGAGGAGCAGCAAGTCGTCTACATGAATCGCGGACCCGACCGTTGTAGTCCGTTTATGGTGCCGATGATGATTGCTAATATGGCTGCTGGATTAACAGCAATTCATGTTGGTGCCAAAGGTCCTAATTCTTGCCCGGTAACTGCTTGTGCGGCTGGTTCTAATGCTATCGGCGATGCTTTTCGGATTATTCAAGACGGATATGCTCAAGCAATGATTTGTGGCGGATGTGAAGCGGCGATTACACCATTGTCAATTGCTGGTTTTGCTTCAGCTAGAACCCTTTCGCTCCTTAATGATGACCCTAAAAGAGCTAGTCGTCCATTTGACAAAGACCGCAGTGGTTTTGTGATGGGGGAAGGTGCAGGGATTTTGATTCTTGAAGAACTCGAACACGCTTTGAGTCGTGGAGCCAAAATTTACGCGGAAATGATTGGCTATGGTATGACTTGCGATGCCTATCATATGACTTCACCAGTACCCGGTGGAAAAGGAGCCGCTAGAGCCATACAGTTGGCACTTAAAGATGGCGGAATTACTCCGGAAATGGTTACTTATATTAACGCTCATGGTACTAGCACTCCGGTAAATGACCCTACCGAAACTGCTGCCATGAAAGAAGCCTTGGGAGAACATGCTCGTAAAATCGCAATTAGTTCTACCAAATCCATGACCGGTCATCTTTTGGGCGGATCTGGAGGTATCGAAGGTGTGGCAACGGTATTAGCTATTGCCAATAATCGAGTTCCACCAACTATCAATTTGGATAATCCTGACCCCGAATGCGATTTGGATTATATTCCTCACGAAAGTCGCCCTCTAGATATTCAAATAGCGCTATCTAATTCTTTTGGTTTTGGCGGCCACAATGTGACCCTAGCCTTTAAGAATTTTGTTTAACGAAGGAATAATGAAGTATGAAGTACCTTTGACAAAGTTAATTCTTCATCCTTCATCTTTAATACTTACCTTTTGCGCTTTGTGCGGGGTGATAATTTCTGTAAAATGCAGGGGCGGGCTTTCAAACAAATTAACTTATTTTGATGAAGAGCGGCACCCTTCTATAACAAGCCTGCCCCTGCGTTTCAAGGCTTCATTTCGGCATGCCGATGATCCCTACCCGACGAAATTAGTTTAATTAAAAACGGAATAACTGTAGCAATCCTCTATACAATTAATCCCAAGTCCCTTCATAAAATTCTGCTTCTGTGCGTCTTGTGTGTCAAGAAGTTGTAATGGGATGATGAGAATATAGTGATAGGGAAAAATAAAAATAACCCTACCAGCTACATAAAGCTATTAACAGAACTCTAACGTCGTTAAAAACAATCGTATTATGGCTGTTGCAACCCAAACCCAAACCCTCGAACAACTTTGTATCAACTCAATTCGCTTTTTAGCAGTTGATGCTGTAGAAAAAGCGAAATCCGGTCACCCCGGACTACCTATGGGCGCTGCGCCAATGGCGTTCGTGCTGTGGGATAAATTTATGCGGTTTAACCCCAAAAATCCTAAATGGTTTAATCGCGACCGTTTTGTTTTGTCCGCCGGTCATGGTTCTATGTTGCAGTATGCTCTGCTTTATTTGGCAGGCTACGATAGCGTCAGCATGGACGACATTAAGAATTTCCGTCAGTGGGAATCAAGCACTCCCGGACACCCTGAAAACTTCATGACCGCAGGGGTAGAAATTACCACCGGACCTTTGGGTCAGGGAATTGCGAATGCAGTTGGTTTGGCAATGGCAGAAGCGCATCTTGCTGCAATGTACAACAAACCCGATGCAAAAATTGTTGACCACTACACCTACTGCATTTTGGGTGACGGTTGCAACATGGAAGGTATTTCTGGTGAAGCTTGCTCTTTTGCCGGACACCAAGGTTTAGGTAAACTAATCGCGCTATACGACGACAACCACATTTCTATTGATGGTTCTACCGACGTAGCATTTACCGAAGATGTTTCCAAGCGTTTTGAAGCTTACGGCTGGCACGTTCTTCATGTAAAAGATGGTAATAACGATTTAGACGGAATTGCTAAAGCTATCGAAGAAGCTAAATCTGTTACCGATAAACCCACCATGATTAAGGTGACAACCACTATCGGTTATGGTGCCCCCAACAAGCAAGATACAGCAGGTATTCACGGTGCTGCTCTTGGTGCTGATGAAATTAAACTAACCCGCGAAAACTTGGGTTGGAGCCACGAACCTTTTGAATTGCCTAAAGATGCTGTAGACCACATGCGTAAAGCAGTGGAACGCGGTGCTGGCTATGAAGACGAGTGGAAGAAAACTTTTGCTACCTATAAATCAAAATACGCTAAAGAAGCAGCAG
>CAKZYM010000019.1 GCA_937884685.1 uncultured Calothrix sp. | reverse complement strand
TGGTAATAAATAGGTAATGGGTAATGGGTAATAGGTAATGGGTAATTGGCAATAGGTAATGGGTAATGGGTAATGGGTAATTGGTAATTGGTAATTGGTAATTGGTAATTGGTAATTGGGGATTCCCTACTTACTACTTGCTACTTAATACTTGCTACTTCAATATAAATAGGAAAAAATACTATGACTATAGCAATCAAACGCAGTCAGACAGACTGGGGATGGTTTAGGGTTCTGGATGACTGGTTAAAACGAGACCGTTTTGTTTTTATCGGTTGGTCTGGTCTTTTACTGTTCCCCTGTGCCTATATGGCTATCGGAGGTTGGTTTACTGGCACCACTTTTGTTACTTCTTGGTACACTCACGGTGTAGTCAGTTCTTATATAGAAGGCTGTAACTTCCTGACAGCCGCTGTTTCTACTCCCGCAGATAGTATGAGTCACTCTTTACTACTATTATGGGGCCCCGAAGCACAGGGAGATTTTGTCCGTTGGTGTCAGATTGGTGGATTGTGGAATTTTGTCGCTTTTCATGGTGCTTTTGGTTTAATGGGCTTCATGCTGCGACAATTTGAAATTGCTCGACTTGTGGGTCTTCGACCTTATAATGCGATTGCTTTTTCTGCACCAATTGCTGTTTTTGTCTCTGTATTCTTGATTTATCCTTTGGGTCAATCTAGCTGGTTTTTTGCTCCTGGTTTTGGAGTCGCTGCAATTTTTCGCTTTCTGCTATTTTTCCAAGCTTTCCACAACTATACGCTTAATCCCTTCCATATGATGGGTGTAGCTGGTGTATTGGGAGGTGCTTTACTGTGTGCTATTCACGGTGCAACTGTAGAAAATACCCTCTTCAAAGATGGTAAAAATTACAATACCTTCGGTGCATTTAGCGCAACTCAAGCAGAAGAAACCTATTCTTTTGTGACAGCTAATCGCTTTTGGTCGCAGATTTTTGGTGTAGCATTTTCTAACAAACGATGGTTACACTTTTTCATGCTGTTTGTACCGGTAACAGGCTTGTGGATGAGTGCAATCGGAATGGCAGGTTTAGCCTTTAACTTGCGAGCATACGATTTTGTTTCTCAAGAATTACGAGCAGCCGAAGACCCCGAATTTGAAACCTTTTACACCAAGAACATTCTCCTGAATGAAGGAGCTAGAGCCTGGATGGCACAAGAAGACCAACCCCATCAACATTTCCAATTTCCTGAAGAAGTATTACCTCGGGGAAATGCACTTTAAGGAATTTTGGATTTTAGATTTTGGATTAATAGGAGGCGGAGGGAGCCTCAGAATACTAGTTCCCAGGCTGAGCCTGGGAACCAGAACAAGAGTCTCTGGCTCTTGCCAAACAATAAATAATACAAAACAATCTATAATGGAAACACCTTTTGAAAATTCAAGCACGACAACGACGACTGTTAGCTCTGAAAAAAGAGAAGGTCGCGACCAAGCCTCTACTGGATATGCATGGTGGGCTGGAAATGCTCGTTTTATCAATTTATCAGGTCGCTTTTTGGGCGCTCATGTGGCTCACGCGGGAGTAATCGCTTTCTGGGCTGGAGCAATGCTGTTATTTGAAGTTGCTCACTATATTCCAGAGAAGCCGATGTACGAACAGGGTTTAATATTAATGCCTCACATTGCAACCCTCGGCATCGGTGTAGGATATGGGGGTGAAATTGTAGACACTTTCCCATTTTTCGCTATTGCGGTAACACACTTAATAGGCTCTGCTGTTTTGGGTTTTGGCGGTATTTATCACTCTATCAGAGGCCCCGAAAAGTTAGCAGGTTTCTTCAATTTTGATTGGACTGATAAGGATAAAGTTACTAGTATTCTGGGATATCACTTAATTGCTCTTGGTGTTGCTGCTTTCTTACTTGTTGGTAAAGCAATGTTTTGGGGTGGTTTATATGATACTTGGGTACCTGGAGGTGGTGATGTGCGTCTTGTAACTAATCCTACCCTCGACCCCAGAATCATTTTTGGTTATGTGTTCAGTCCAATTACTGGTGGTAAAGGCAATATTGTTGCCGTTGATAATTTGGAAGATTTAGTCGGCGGTCATATTTGGGTAGGAGGTTTATTAATACTCGGTGGTATTTGGCACATTGTGACTAAACCATTTAAGTGGACTCACAGAATATTTATCTGGTCTGGTGAAGCCTATTTATCTCAAAGTTTGGGTAATGTTGCCGGACAAGCTTTTATCGCTGCGATGTTTATTTGGTTTAATAATACCGCCTATCCTAGCGAGTTTTACGGCCCGACAGTTGCAGAGGCTGCCAATGCTCAAGTGTTCAACTTTGTAGTGCGCGACCAAGCTTTAGGAGCGAATATATCTACATCTCAAGGTCCCACTGGTTTAGGTAAATATTTACAGCGCTCACCTACAGGAGAAATCATCTTCGGGGCTGAAACAATGCGCTTTTGGGATGTCAAAGCTCCTTGGTTAGAACCGTTACGGGGAACTAATGGATTAGATATCGACAAGCTAAAGAATGATATTCGACCCTGGCAAAAGCGTCGGGCTGCTGAATACATGACCCATTCTCCCATCGGCTCTTTGAATTCAGTTGGTGGTCTAGCAACCGAACTTAATTCCTTTAATTATGTCGGTCCCCGTACCTGGCTTGCTTCTGCTCACTTTATTTTCGCGCTACTGTTTCTTGTCGGTCATCTGTGGCACGCTGGTCGTGCAAGAGCTGCTGCTGCTGGTTTTGAAAGAGGTATCGAACGGGAAGATGAACCAGTGTTATCGATGAAACCGCTCGATTGATTCAGTTATCAGTGAACAGTTATCAGTGAGCAGTGAACAGTTAAACCTCACCCCCGCCTCCGGCACCCCTCTCCTTATCAAGGCTACGGTGTACACAGAAGTCTTAAAATCCTATCTGTGAAAAGCTTTTAGATTCAGATAAAAATCGCTGAAAACCTGTCATTGCGAGCGAAGCGAAGCAATCTCAA
>CAKZYM010000018.1 GCA_937884685.1 uncultured Calothrix sp. | reverse complement strand
GTTTTAACTCTTTTCGGTTATTTCCCTGGAATTATTCACGCAGTTTGGGTAATTGCGAAGAAGTAATATTATTAAGATTATCAAGTTTTAGTGCGTTAGATGTTTCATTTAACGCACCTTATAATTAATCCAAACGGTATCTACTTACAATCCAACTAAAATCCAAAATCTGTCGAGGATGCGTTTTGGGGGAAGAGAATCTACACCCCAAACTTTCCGCAAAATCCAAAATCTAAAATCCAAAATCCAAATCATCCAAACCCACCACCACCGGGGGTTTCGATTACAAAAATATCTCCAGGTTTCATTTCCACGGTTGCGGTACTATCTAATTCCTCTTCAATTCCATCTTTACGTATAACCAAATTACGTCCAATTTTTCCCGGTTCTCCACTATTTAAACCAAAGGGAGATATCAAACGATGGGAGCAAAGAATATTCGCTGTCATATTTTCTAAAAATTGAATACGACGAATTACTCCATTACCACCCGAATGTTTTCCCTTACCACCGCTTCCGAGACGTAAACTAAAGTTTTCTAAAAGTACGGGATATCTAGTTTCTAATACTTCTGGGTCGGTTAACCGGGAATTGGTCATGTGAGTTTGTACAGCATCCGTACCGTCGAAATCTTGACCAGCACCGGAACCACCACATATTGTTTCATAATATTGATAGTTTTCATTCCCAAAAGTAAAGTTATTCATCGTACCTTGGGAACCAGACATTACCCCTAAAGCACCATACAAAGCATCGACAATAGTTTGGGAAGTTTCGACATTACCAGCAACTACAGCTGCTGGATAAGTTGGGTTGAGCATACAACCCTGGGGAATGATAATTTCTAAAGGATTGAGACAACCAGCATTTAAGGGAATATTATCTTGAACTAAGGTACGAAAGACATATAAAACCGCAGCTTGAGTTACAGCTTTGGGAGCATTAAAATTACTATTTAGCTGCTTTGATGTCCCGGTAAAGTCTATTTTTGCACTGCGATTTTCTTTATTTATAGTGACTTTAACCTGAATTTTTGCACCACTATCCATTTCATAACAGAATGAACCATCTTTCAAAACATCAATTGCTTTTCGTACCGCTTCTTCTGCATTGTCCTGTACAAATTTCATATAATTTTGTACCAATAAGAGCGTATATTGCTCAACCATTTTTAGAAGTTCTTGAACTCCGCGATTATTAGCCGCAATTTGTGCTTTGAAGTCAGCTATATTCTGATTGGGGTTTCTTGCTGGATAAGCGTGATTTGCCAATACTTCTCTGACTGATTTTTCAAGAAAATTACCCGATTCAACTAGAAGAAAATTATCAAATAAAATACCTTCTTCCTCTATAGTTTTACTATGAGGAGGCATTGAACCGGGTGTAATTCCGCCAATATCGGCTTGATGTCCGCGAGAAGCAACGTAGAAAATAGGACTTTTAGAATTATTATTAGAATTAGAGAAAACTGGTGTAATTGCTGTTACGTCAGGTAAATGAGTTCCACCGTTATAGGGATTATTTGATAGATATACATTTCCCGGTTTTAAATTATCAGCTTTGTCATTAATCAAACTACGAACGCTTTCGCTCATTGAACCTAAATGTACGGGAATATGAGGAGCATTTGCGACTAATAAACCCGAAGAATCGAATATTGCACAGGAAAAATCTAGACGTTCTTTAATATTTACCGATGCTGCGGTATTTTGCAGCACAATTCCCATTTGTTCGGCTATAAATTGATAGAGGTTTTTAAATATTTCTAAACGAACTGGGTCGGGTTGATTTGTTTTAGACATGGTAGATTTTTTAATTGAATACGAACCTCACCCCTTCCCCTCTCCTTATTAAGGCTATGCATTAGTCACATCTTTCTTAACATTTGTGTAAGTCTTGTACAGAAAGAGTTAGGCGAGTATAAGAACAGATATGAAACGGGTGTGTGACTAGGGTCGGAGCAGCTGAGGAACGCTTTGCTAGATTGAGCGGTACCAGATACGGGCTATTAAACTTAGTATAAACAGCATAGGTAGTGGCACCTAACTCTCATCATGTCCGAACAACCCCTTTCCCGTCAGGAACTCTACGAACAAGTCCGCAAAGTTGGTAAGGAGGAATTCATCCTCGAAGAAATGATTCGCTATGGTTTTTGGTCGCCACAAGGTACTATACCGGAAGACCCAGCAGATGAAATTCGTAGAGAATTAGAAGAGTTACCTAGAGAAAGCAGTCGTCTTCACAACGAACAAAAGCTGCGAAAGGAAGCTTTAAAACAAAGACTTGCTGAATCACGAAGAAAGCAGCAGGAAACCAAAGAAAGAAGAGAAAGAGAAAGGTTAGAACGTGCTGAAGCTTGGAAACAAAGAAAACAGCAGGAAATTATTTATCTTGGTGAAGAGGTTTCTGCTGGTTTAAATCATCATCAAGGTAATTTGGAAAGATTACGCAATAATAATTTACCTTTCTGAGCCACTCCGCTGCCTAAAGGCGAGCGGGTTCAGGCATTACTTCCAGCTTTTCGTCCTTATTAACTATCTGGCTGGTTGCACTTTCCGGAGAAAGACCCTCGATGGAAAGCTGTTCTGCGGAAACATGACTGTTCCGGATTTCGGACGCACCTACTTTACTCACAGCTTTGCGATATTCTTCCCATCCCTCCATCAACAATGGCTCCATTGCCGAATACTGACTAGCAGCATCCTCGATGAGAAGCAATTCATCATGAACGAATCTACTAAGATAAGCAACAAAAATGTCCCTATGCATCCGAACACCGGTAGCATCCTCGTGAATGCGTTGGGATAAACTCTTCTTGGTACGTGAGCCGTCCAGATGGGTTTGTGATAATGCTGTCTTCCTAGTAGAAAACTTAATTAGTTGCCCACCAGCATTCTCAGCTTTGCAGGTCAACTCGGACTGGAAAAAACCTGGAGACTTGGTTGATATAGCTTTACCATACCTCTTCTGCCAAGCTTTAACCGAGACATTCTCGGTCTTAAAATTATTACCGTGCCGTAACACTTCATTAACTAAACCTCTGTTGCTGGATTTAGCATAACTAGCCTTACGACGTTCTAAATCTGTCTTTTTACAGCGGAGTTTTAGATAGTTCTTTGAGTTGTTCCATTTTTTTGTACCTTTACGAACTTTGCCTTTTTTGACTACTGTTTTATTACCTACTTTCTTCTCAAAGTCTGGCTCGTAATTATCAGAGTTATGCATCCGTTGCGTGCGTTGCATTTTTCGCTGAATTTGTTTGATTTCTTTCTCAAAAGTAGGTACTTTATCGGCGAATGGTAATAAACCTGCTTTATTATCTGCTACAAAAGCAATATTAGATATATTCAAATCCAAGCCAACCAAGCCTTCTGTGGCGTAATTTTTAGGCTTTTGGTAAGGTAAACCTTCGTTGATAAGTTGAAGAAACCATCGCTTTTTACTGTTTAAGCGTCGCCATACTAAACGGCAATATTTAACTGGAGAATTAAGACCATGCGCTATTACTGGGTCGAACCAATCTATTACGGGTTTCAACTCTAGTCCTGCCCAAGATAAAACATATTCTGAGCATTTAATTTTATTGCGATAGTCGGACTTTTTACCTATTGTTTCTTCACGCTTAGTTTGACGTAGAGTCCAACGTAGACCTTGTTTGTTAGTTTTACCTTCAACAGATTTGAAACGGTCAAAGGCTTTGAACCTAATCTTTTTAGCTTTACCGAACAAAACTTTTTCAACAGCCTTAAAAGCTCTTGTAGCTAACTTTTGAATAGTATTAGAATCCAGCTTAGTAGTTATCCACTTACTTGAGTTAGCTGTTATAACTGCAAAACTTTGCAATTCAAAGTCAGAAAATCTATATAGCGAACTCGCTTCTTCAAATAATTTTTTGCGTAGCGCTTTGTTATTGTCATCTTTTAATTGTTTGGCTTGTAGGTAAAATTGTGAGTTTCTAACTAACTCCATCCTAACCATAGCTTCACCTAAGACAGCATTAAGTAATTGCTGACCTGCATGAAATCTAGTTTCTAATTCTCTATTATTAACGCTATTAACTCTTAGTGGTATTTCAGTTATGAATGATGGAGTTGTTTTCCTTGGCACTTGACCGACCTCTCAAATTACCTTATACTATTAGTATACATATCGAAGTATAGAATGTCAAGAAATAATTACGGTCATTTTCAAAAAGGTCACAAATTAGGTTTTACAACAGATAGATCCGAATCACTTACAGATATAGTTAACCTTAGAGTTTCTAAATCCCAGAAAACCAAACTAAAAACCATCCCCAACTGGCAGGAACGGCTAAGAGAATGTATTGACATATTGATTACGGATGTTGACGGCGAATAAATTCGCTCGGGTCGAATTTCCGCCCCGATTTGAAAATACGGGGCTACCATTCTCCCGCGTCATTCAGGTGTA
>CAKZYM010000017.1 GCA_937884685.1 uncultured Calothrix sp. | reverse complement strand
TAATCTCCTTTATTTCTTTCCTAGTAAAGAAACCACCATCCTTAATCTTTCTTTCAAACCAAAATCTATCAGCATCCCTCAATCGTTCAAATTGTTCTCCCACAATTGCTTTAGTTGTTTCCCCTGCTCCGGAAGGTGCTGTAGAATCTTCTGCAAATAAACCTATCAACAAATCAACATCTTCTACAGTCCCGTACAAATCCTGCAAAGTATTAGCTAATTCCTTATCGGAAGTTAACTCGTCAAAACTTTTCACCCTTTCCAAACCAAAATCATCTCGGACTTGATTGTAATCAGCTAAACCTCGTTCTCTACCCCTTTGAATATTGGCTGAATACAAATCAAATCCCACACCTGCTGGAGGAAACAAAGCATTTCGTAAATCGAAGACTACATTAGTATCGACATCTTCGTCCAAAGTTACCGTACTACCAAGTAAAATCTCATCAACATCCTTACCCTCCTTAACATTCGGCGCTCCAAATGTAGTTAATAACGGTAAAGTTGTAGAATTACCCTCACTATCAACCTTCTCTATCTTGTTCCCAGTTTGAGAGTGACCGAAACGAAATCCAGCAGCATTAAATTCATCGGATATTTGGGGAGTTTCTTTAGAATCATACCCTTTATACTTACTTATTTCCCCAATCTGTTGCGGTAACCACTCATAAGTAGCAATCTGCTGGTATTGAGCAATATTGATTTGACGAGCTCGTTCAAATATCTGTTTATCATTCCACTTCGGATGAAACTCAGATAAATCTTGAGCAATCCGATTGTGATTCCTTACCCACAAAGTATGTTGAGCAACCAAAGCATCTTGTTCGCTGACTCTTTCATCCCCAGCTAAAAATCCAACTCCCTCAAAAAATCCCCCTCTCATTACCTTCTCGGTATCTGCTGGAAGTAAATCATCGCTGGTCGATTCAGTCTCTTCAGAAAAAACTTTTAGTCTACCTCCATTAAAACTACGAAGAGATTTAGCTAGTTCCTTATCAGAACCGTAAACTGCTGATAAATCCAACCAATGAGTTAAATCATTAGGTACCTTTGCAGCTTTCGATTTACCATCTTTAACAACCCCAGTCCCAGATTTAAAAGCATTTCTGGGAAATTCAAACTCCAATCCTCCATCCTTCTGTCTATTTATGGTCGGAGTCGGAGGAATATCCTGAGTAAAATTGGAATCATTTTCGGGAATATCGATATTGAAACTATCTTCAGATAACCGAGCTAAATTCAAATCGTGGTTAATTAACTGACCAAAAGCCCAATTTATCGCAGTTAAACCCTTAGAACTAGGGTCAGTTTCACCCTTCTCTAATTTAGAAGTAGCATTACTAATTACCCTTGCACTCGGACGGTCTAAAGGGTTAAGCAAAACAAAAGGAGCTTTGCTGTTATTACTCAAACCATCTTTATTTTCAACAACCTCCAAACCCAACTTTTCTAAACCCTGTTTCTCACTCTTACTAAAAATCGGAATCGGTTGACGACTAACATTCTTACCATCAACACCAATTAAAGGATTTCCTTCAGCATCATTCGCAACCCCTGCTGGACTAGCAACTCCATCCTCATACTCAAAAGTACCAAGACGAATAAAAGGTGTACCCGTAGCTCCCAACTTACGATTTTCTAAATTATTCCCAGAACCATTAATCTTACGAACTGAACCTAACTTTTTGCCTTTATAGGGATTTCTGCCAAGAAGTGACATAACACTATTTTGTAACTTTATATACAAATTGTAAAAAATATATTCCCTAATTGGTGTATCTGCGAATACTTGAAAATCAAATTATGATGGATATGGGCACTATAAAAATCCCTTATGTTCCCGAAGTTGATAAAATTTTATGACGTGGTAATTTCCATGGAATCCCAATATTACGGGAATTTCAGGTGATATTATCATTACCTCGGTAACTATTATTTTAAGGAACTACAATATTTTCAAACCTTTGCAGTAGCGTTATTACATCCCCTCAGCGGGTTTAATTCATCAATGATTTCATATTAGTGAGTCGTCAAATCTAAACTTCTCACAGATGTATTTCCCATAATTCATCAAATAATCCAAATTTCTGATTCAGTTGTTTTCTCCCCAATTGCACATATAATCTAGCCTCCGGGAAGTGCAAATATCAATAAAAAATTGCTGCTGAATGTGGATGAAAAATTAATATAATGCAATTATTATGAGCATCTCCAAACCTGTAAAGAAATCTTATCAGCGCAACCGTCCTCGTAAAAATGATTGGCGATTATTTTTACGTTTAGTTCCCTACGCTCGCAGTTATAAGAAACTTCTATTAATTTCAATGTTACTGTTGGTACCAGTAGCAATCTCAAATGCTTTACAGCCTTTAATCGTCGGTCAGGTAATTTCCCTTGTCCGTCAAGAACCTAGTACCTACGAATTTATTAGAAATAACCCGGAGCAAGGATTATTTTTCCTGCAAATAGTTTTACTGATTACCGTTGTTATTCGTCTTGTACTAACTGGTTTTCAAGGATATTTAGTCCAAAAAGTCGGACAAAAGATTACGGCCGATATCCGCAAGGATTTATTTCAACACGTCACATCCTTAGCGGTACGCTTCTTTGATAAAACCCCGGTAGGTAAATTAATTACCAGATTGACATCCGACGTAGAAGTTTTAGGAGATGTTTTCGCAACGGGTGCAGTAGGCATATTTTCTGATATATTCTCCACCTTGGTAATTATCGGCTTTATGTTCTACACTCAATGGCAGCTTGCATTATTGCTATTGCTATTGCTTTTTCCCGTGTCGGTCTTAATTACCTTCTTCCAGGAGCAGTTTCGTAAAGCCAATTATAAAGTTAGAGAAGAACTTTCTGCATTAAATTCCCAGCTACAGGAAAATATTACCGGAATCAATATCGTACAGTTATTCCGTCGTGAAAAATTCAACGCTCAAATATTCGAGAAAACCAATAATCGTTACGTCAAAGAAGTTGATGCGACAATTTTCCACGATTCCGCTGTTTCAGCCACTTTGGAATGGATTGCTTTGGTGGCAATTGCAGGGGTACTATGGATTGGTGGCTGGTTAATTTTGGGAAACAGCTTAACAGTTGGGGTATTAGCAAGTTTTGTATTGTACGCTCAACGATTATTTGAACCGTTACGACAATTCGCAGAGAAATTTACCATCATTCAAGCAGGTTTTACTGCTGTTGAACGAGTCAGTGATATCTTAGATGAGCCTATAGAAATACGAGATAAAGTAAATCCGAGATATTCCTTGAGCAATAACTTTGAATTCGGATATATCGATGAAATAGTAGAAAATTTAGAAAATATTGATAACAGAATAGACTCCTCAAAATTAGGAGAAATCCGTTTTGAAGAAGTTTGGTTTGCCTATAAAGATGATGATTACGTCATCAAGAATTTAGATTTTACCATCAATCCCGGAGAAAAAATCGCTTTGGTTGGGCCAACCGGAGCCGGGAAAAGTACCATAATTCGTTTATTATGTCGTCTTTACGAACCCAGTAAAGGAAGAATTTTAGTTGATGGAATAGATATCAAAGAAATACCTCAAGCCGAATTAAGAAGATATTTAGCAGTAATCTTACAAGAAGGATTCTTATTCGCTGGTGATGTTAAAAGCAACATTACATTAGGTGACAACTACACCTTTGAACAAATCCAACAAGCAGCACAATCCACCAACGTAGAAGAATTTATTGAAAAGTTACCCCAAGGTTATAACTCACAACTTCGAGAAAGAGGAACCAACATTTCCAGCGGAGAAAAACAGCTTTTAGCCTTTGCTCGTGCTGCAATTCGTAACCCACAAATATTAGTATTAGATGAAGCGACCGCTAACTTAGATGTAGCAACCGAAGCTCAAATACAAAAGTCTTTAAACGACCTTTTAGCCCAACGAACAGCAATTATCATCGCTCACCGTTTATCAACAATTCGCAACGTCAACAGAATTTTCGTACTCAAACGTGGTGAATTAATCGAGCAAGGTAGCCACGAAAAACTAATAGAGCAAGGAGGATTATACGCGACATTGCACAATCTACAAATGCTTAATCAATAATTAGTAATTAGTTGTTAGTTGTTAGTTGTGAACCGGTTGGGTAAGGTTTATTAGTTGTTCAACCAAAGGGTGTGGATAATCAGTTATCGGAATTATCAAATTTTAATTTTTCATAGAAAATTACATAAAGTTAAACTAGATAATAGTTATAAATTTTATAT
>CAKZYM010000016.1 GCA_937884685.1 uncultured Calothrix sp. | reverse complement strand
GGTTACGCATTATTTACCATTTTGATGCTTTTATTCCACTTGATTGAAGGTTTTTCTACTAGATACCACATTAATGTTCCAAAGATTATACTGGCAACAACTGCGGCGATTAAGCAAATAAATTCGCTCCAAATACCATCACCAAGCACCTTCAATCCGACGAAATAAGTGGCACCAATGATAGAAACATGGTTCAAATACAAGCTGTAGGATATTTTTCCTAAAAACTGTAACCATCCCCAATTCAACCAATCTTGCATGCGATTGGCTCGCGCTACTTCTAGTACAAGTACCGCAGAAATTACGCTGGTAATTGCAAAACCGGAAAAATTAATGATTCCTGCGGGCAATAATACCGCACAGTATATATAGAACCATATAGGTTTCAAATGCTCGCGCCATGTCCAGTAAGCGAATACTCCCAACAGAAAGCTATACAGGAAGGGGAAAATGATTGTCGGTCTACTACCACCAACTCCAAACACACCCAGAGGAAACAAGGTTGTAAATACAGCAACGGGAACGAATACAGCAGCGCGACTCCAAGTTAATTTCCATGAAGAACTCAACCACTGTACTAAACCTATTAGAGCAAAGAATACCAAATAGAACTGCACTTCCAGACATAGCGTCCAGTATACGTCGTCTATATGTACGAGCTTAAAAACGTCTTGTAGGTAAAATAGATGTGCAAAAAATCTTACAAAAGACAAAGGTTGTCCCATCGGCTCAAAATCCCCACCTTTGGCTTGTGATGCAATGAAAGCAAAGCCCAGAGCAACAATCATTGATACATAATAAGGTGGACTGAGCCTGATAAACCGTCTGACAGCAAAATTCTTTAAATAATCAAAATTAATTTTAGCGTTACGTAATGAATATGCCATTACGAAACCACTGAGAACAAAAAAGATAGCTACACCCCGACTTCCCCATCTAAACGCTACATCTACAAACCATTGAGGAAGAGCGCTGGTTAAATTAGAAATACGTCCATCCGGGTCGGCATGATATAAGATTACCCAAAGAGCCGCTAAACCTCGTAATCCATCGATAAATAAAAAATGAGCTTTAGGTTTAGGAGCCGCAGTACTTGATAATACCATCTTGTTAATTATCTCGCAGTTTTTTGCAATAAGGTTTAAGCTTTAAAAGACAATCGCTGCTTGTGTTATGTGTTAATGAAATACAAGCAATCAGTTATTTCTAAATGTCCAGATAGGGTATAAATTGTGTTGCTTATTGAATAGTTCGCAGCAATATAGCTATTTCCTTAGTACAGCGCAATCATTAACCCAAAATACAATTATTCAGGATTTAAGCATTACTATGCTGTACTTTACAAATAGATAACACAAAGCGTGTCATTTGTTTATTTTGTGATTTCTGAGAGTTATTGAAAAGCTTATTTTCAGCAACATAACAACATTTGAAGCATTAATCGAATGATTACAAAAAAATCGCTACGATGACATCGACAATATTTTTATAGCTCAAAACTATGATTTTACTAATGTTTATAGCTGATTGCTCTAGATGTTATTTATGCTTCAATAGTGCAGCAATCTTTACAAAAACTTTAAAAACCAAAGAATTTTCTACATCCAAAATTTATATTTATGACTTGATTGTAAAATTTACTTTGCAAACAAAATATGTTATCGTATCGAAGGATTTAAGTGAAAAGAAAAATAGCGATTGAATTTACTTACATATTAAGTGATAGTTTCTCTTTTTTCTGCAAACTATCAAAAAACTAATTCAATGTGATTGATTGAGTAGTATTCTATCTTTAATAGATAAGAATTGCATTTTCAGACTTCTGTAGAAAACCAATCATGAAGCTAGTGATTATTTATGGAAGATAGGTAGTTGTATTTCAATATTCTGGAAAAATAGTTTATCCTACGTATTTACTGTTTTGTCTCGAAATTGCCATTTAGTGATATAAATTTTAGAAGTTTAAATAATAATCAAGGCATACTGAATAATCGGACATGGAGAATTAAAATTATGTCCCAAGCAGAGGGGAACCTATCGAAATGTCTTCAGAGCTTCTCCCCGAAGAAGAAAAAATATTGGGCTTTCGACAGATTCTTAACTCTGTAATAAGTAAGGTTTATCGTTACCGAATTAACCGAGTTTGAAAGAGTTAGGACGATTAGCTTTTATTAAAAAACAGTAAAATATTTATTTATAAAAACATGGCATCTGTAAAAAAGCTGGCTGTTTTGGGTGCAGTTTGGACAATTATTGGTTTTGGTGCAAGTCAGATACTACGTTTTGGTAGTAACTTAGTTTTAACTCGTCTGTTAGTACCAGAATTTTTTGGTCTGATGGCTATAGTCAACGTATTGAGAATGGGTATTGAACTATTCTCAGATATAGGAATCTCCCCAAGCATTATTAATAATAAACAAGGAGACGAGCCATTTTTTCGCAATACAGCTTGGACGATACAGCTGATACGGGGGATGATTATTTGGTTATTTGCTTTGTTGGTTACTCAACCAATAGCAAATTTCTATCAAGATGAACGATTACTATGGCTGATTCCAATTGTCGGATTTTCCTCTGTAGTCGATGGATTTAGTTCTACTAATATATATACCTGTCAGCGGAGGTTAGATTTAGCTCGCTTTACTGTATTTGACTTTATAGTACAGACATTAAGCGTGGCTACCTATATTTTATTAGCCTGGTTGAGTCCTACCATATGGTCGTTAGCTTTAGGGACTCTGGCTGGTGCATTGTACAGAACAATCGGTAGTCATTGGTTAATACCTGATGTTACCAATCGTTTTGCTTGGAATCGGGATGCTGTTCGTGACATTCTATCCTTCGGTAAATGGATGTTTGTCTCATCAGCATTAATATTTATGGCCGAACAATCCGACCGTTTGATTCTTGGTAAGTTGTTGAACATTGAAACGATAGGGGTATATACAATAGCCTATACTTTAGCGATCATACCAAAGGAAGTAATCAAAAAGCTTAGTTATAGAGTTATATTCCCTGCTATTTCTAGTCAGGTTGATTTACCACGTTCGAGTTTACGGGCTAAAATCGTCCGTCAACGTGGATTAATGCTGATGGGATTTGCTGTGGGGTTAGCTGCTTTGATAACGGTTGGTGATTTAATAATTGGCACACTTTATGACAGCAGATACACCGAAGCAACATGGATGATGCCAATTTTATGTTGTGGTATCTGGTTTTCGCTGCTGTTTTATACTGCTAGTCCCGCTCTCTTAGCAATCAGCAAACCTTTATATTCGGCTCAAAGTAACTTAGCTCGTTTTACAATGATTGGGGTGGTATTACCTTTGTCATTTGCTAAATTTGGGACTTTGGGAGCAATTATTACAATTGCTTTTAGCGACCTACCTTTGTATATAGTTAATTTGTATGGACTTTGGCGAGAAAAACTTTCTTGTATTCGCCAAGACATCCAGATTACTGCTTTGTTTATCGGAGTTCTAACTCTATTTATTTTCATCCGTAATTATTTAGGTTTTGGATTTCCAATTCAAGCCATACTTTAAATAATTAATTTCAAAAAGTAATCTCAAATAGTGAGATTAATTTAAGTCTTTTTGATAAAAATCTGGTCTGTCAACTTTTCTGATATTAAATTGTTCTTCAACCTCTTGATTAGTAATATCAATTCCGGTTGCACCGAAATAAAAATAAATTATAAAAAAACCGCAGAGAGCGCAGCGGAAAGTGCGGTCTTGGGGGTTTCCCCCAAGAGCAACTTTCCAAGACAGAGAGCGCAGAGGAAAGAGGAAGAAGAGAAATCTAAATAATTCCAATATAAACGGAAACGATATAAGGATTTTCCCTAAGCGTATCAGTTTATTTTTAAAAAAGATATTTTAATCATTCAAGTCAAAACAGTAAAAGGGATAATAAGATGCTGTTCAATTCAATTGAA
>CAKZYM010000015.1 GCA_937884685.1 uncultured Calothrix sp. | reverse complement strand
GGGGGATCATCCAAGATTTAAGCTAAAAACTATACTTTTCAAACATCCTCTAAGAGACTTTTTCCAAAATTTTTATATGTAGCGGTTTTTACAATAATGGTCGCAAAGCAAAATAGTCATTTCTTTGCGGCCATTCCTAAATTTATGGATTTAGACAAAACTAATTTCAATATATTATTTTACTGATTCTACTTAATACTTAAGATATGAGCTTATTCCATTCTGAAGATAGATTGTATTTGTAAACTTTTGTGATTATCTCAATACTTTCACATCAATTAAGTATAGCCGTGTAGTAATGGGTTAAAAAATCTTAAAATTACAGTTAATTTTGCAGTTAATTTAGAGTAAAATCTGATAGTTGACTGATTGCCTCCCAGATGCTCAATAATTATCTATGTAATTTATTATTTTGCCTTCTATCCCACATCCCTCCAAATCTTTAGCTTTCATATACGAGGAATAAATCGTAGCTGAAACAATACTAATCAAACTTAATAATAAATTGATGATTGCATCATTATCGACCACATCTTTTAATTTTATTTCAACCGCAGCCATTGCAATCGGTTTAGCATTAATTCACTTATCTAGCGGTCTACTGCGCTTTGTGCAAGTTCCTCGCAGTCGCTGGTTAAGCGGTGCGGGTGGAGTTTCGGTTGCTTACGTTTTTGTACATATCTTACCGGAATTAAGCGAACATCAAACAGTTTTAGAAGAAGCAGAAAACGGATTTATTTATTATCTAGAACACCACGTTTACCTATTAGCATTATTAGGATTAACCGTATTTTATGGTATAGAAAAAATGGCTAGTGAATCTCGCGAAAGCCAAGAACAAGCAGGAAAAGGAAATGCTACAGCCCAAGGAGTATTTTGGATACACATTGCTTCTTTTGCTATTTACAATGCTTTAATTGGCTACTTATTAATGCATCGAGAAGAGCCAGATATGGAAAACTTGTTTTTGTATAGTTTAGCTATGGGACTGCATTTTATTGTTAACGACTTCGGTTTACGAGAAAATCATAAGCATATTTATGACCGCATCGGACGCTGGATATTAGCAGCAGCAATTATTGTCGGATGGGTAGTTGGTAGCGGTACTCAAATTGGAGAAGCAACAATAGCTGTGCTTTTTGCTTTTATAGCAGGGGGAATAGTTCTTAACGTTTTAAAAGAAGAACTACCTGAAGAAAGAGAAAGTCGTTTTTGGGCTTTTGGATTAGGTGCAGTAATTTATAGTGCTTTACTTTTAGCTTTATAATCAAATATTTGAATTGTATTTTTTAGTTATTTTTTTCTTACTTTAATGTTTGAAGTAAGAAAAACTTTGTTGATATAAAAATATTAAAAAATAATTTCACTCTTTCTCAAGATGTTTACTATTCTTTCTGAAGATAGATTGTAATCAGAATAAAAACTATTGCCTTAGCTAGAAGATTTTATTATCAAAAAAATATAACTTTATACTATGAATTGAAAAGATAATTTTTGAATTTACTCAAATTTTGCTTTAAATTTTTCTTTGATTTCAAGCTTAAAAGAGTACTTTTTATCTATTTGTAAATATGGAAAATAGCTATCTGCCTGCATCTACTAAATTAACTAATTAATGGAGCCTTAAAGAAGTATTTATGCCTAACAAGAAAAGAAATATTAAAGTGTTTAAAAATTTTTTGAGCGGTCTTGCAATTGTAATTCCATTCCTTCCCCTAGCTGCATTTGCAGTTCCTAAACGTCCTAATCCTAAACGTAATCCTTGTCCTCAAATTTACTACGAAGAGCCTTACAATAATAAAATTTTAGTCCCAGCAGGATGCACTCCTAATGCTGCTACCGAACGCTGGAAGAAAACCGGACAAGCTGTAGACCAGTCTATCAATATAGTATCTCCAGATACATCTGTAAAGCCTATACAGCCTCCCATACCCGAAAATCGTGCTAACGCTATCGCGACTATCAAGCCAATGATGGGTAAGGTCAGCGTAATGTTAAAAAACGATACTAATGCTCGCATTTCTTATCAAGCTGTTACACATACTCAAGTTCGATATTTAGAAGGTGGAGAGAAAGTAACTCTGAAAGATATTCCTACACCTGTAACCATCACTATGGTAAGAGAAGATAAAGGACTGTTACGAGTAATGCCAATGTCTTCTGAAGAAAAAGGTATGTTAACAATTACTTTGGATGAAAAAACAAAGTTTGATAACAACCAAGGTGTTTTAAGAATTCAGGAAGACGGACAAGTGTTTTTGAACTAATTATTGAATGTTAGGTAATTAGTTACGAAAAATTAACAAAGAGAATGAGACAAATAAGTCACGAAGAAAAGAAGTTTAATCTCAGTAAAAGTAAGAGTAGATTTATGAATAAATTTTGGAAATTTCAGGGTGCAATTCTATTAGCTATGATGGCTTTTGTACTTCCTGCTTGCAGCAATGATGAAGCAAATGTTCCTGGAGCAGGAAACGTTACAACTGAAGAAGTTGCAAATAATACTGATGCATTAGCTGGTAAAACAGTAACTGTAAGAAGCGAACCAAAAGAGAAAGTTGGCCCTGCTTCGTTTACTGTAAGTGATGAAAAATTCTTTGGTGACGAATCTATTTTAGTTGTCAATGCTTCAGGTGAACCTTTTACTTTACCTGCTGATGACGATATTGAAATTCAGGTAACAGGAGTTGTTCGTAATTTAGTAATAGCAGACGTAGAACGCGAATACAACTTGAAGTTAGACAAACAATACTATCTAGAATACGAAAATAAACCTGCAATTATTGCTCAATCTATTGCATTATCACCAGACCCAGGTGATATTACTAAAAATCCTGAAAAATATTATAACCAGCGACTTGCAGTAGTGGGTGAAGTGGAAGATATTCAAGATGCTAATACTTTTACTCTAGACGAAGAGAAGTTATTCGGTGCTACTGATTTGTTAGTTCTTAATCCTAAACCAAAAGTAGCTGTTAAAGATGATGAAGTGGTAGCAGTTACTGGAGTACTTCGTCCTTTTGTATTAGCAGAATTTGAAAAAGAATACGATTTAGGTTGGGATTTAAAGCTTAAGCAGAAAATAGAAGCAGATTACAGTACTAAACCTGTATTTGTTGCTGATAGTGTTTATCCTTCTGCAATTTCTGATTAAATTTATTTAGTTTTTTCTACTTAGGCTGAGATTCTTTTATCTCAGCCTTTTAACTTTTTTATTTTGTTTTATCTTTTTATTTACTTCTATCAAATATCTTCCCTAACAAAATGACTAATCAAACACAAAATCGCTTTAATTGGAGTCCAAAAATAATTTTCACTATTGCTTTTTTTGGATTTTTGTTTGGTCTTTACTTTATATTCCATCGGAAACCTGCTGCGACTCCAGGATTGATGTCAGTATCCGCAATATCTAGAGAAAAAGAAGATTTGGTTGGTAAGTTTGTCACTATTAGAAGCAAGCATATTGAAAAACTCGGTTCTACTTCCTTTGCTGTCAAAAAAAGAAGGTTCTTTATTCAAAGTCAGCCAGTTGTTATTATTAATGCATCTGGAAAAATCTTTGAGCTTCCAAATAATAAAGATACAGAAGTACAAGTAACGGGTACGGTTCGTCAATTAGATATACCCAAACTTGAAAAAGAATTTAATTTAAGATTACAAGATAAAGTTTATCAAGATTTTAAGGATGGAACTGCTATTGTTGCTCAACATATCGCTTTAGCACCAGCAGTAAACGATATTGCAGATAATCCGAAAAAATACTACAATCGCAGGCTAGCATTGACCGGAGAAATAGAAAATATTAAAAATCCGAAAATGTTCACCTTGGACGAAGATAATTTACTTGGTCAACAAGATTTATTAGTTTTAAATCCTACTCCCGCAATGGCTGTAAATAACGGACAAACAGTTGCTGTGACGGGTGTAGTGCGTCCATTTCGACTTGCTGATTTGGAAAAAGATTATAAATTAACTTGGACTTCTAGTTTGAAGAAAGAATTGGAATTAAAATACAAAGAAAGACCAGTATTAATTGCTGATACCGTTTATCCTTCAAGGGTTTCAATTGTAGATTAATAAATATACCACAAATCTGGCTTTATTAATTGGTTTGATTAATTCAACTGTAGCAGTGCTTGTTATCTTAATTGAATAGCTGTATAGAAGATAACAAGTCACAGCTAGCATGAAAAATTAGACATCAGTCTTATCATATTTATTAATCATCTCTTAGAATCTACTTCTAAATAAACACTCCAAATTATTAAAATTTATACTGATTCTGTTTTTTTTCGATGATACAGTTAATATAATGTCAACAAAATAAAAAATATTAAAAAACATTAAAAAATAAATTTTATTCAGAGTTAAAGTAATTAATATTTTATCAGATGCATTCGCAATTGCAATCATTTAAAGTCAAAATGGCAACTGAAACAGAAAATTCAAATCAAAGAAGTATCAGCGAAATATCACCTAATATCCCATCTTCAAGAGAAATTTCACCTGTCCAAATTGGTCTAGCCGTACTTCCTGTGGCTTTTGTAATTACTTTAGCTTTTCTGTTTTTTAAGCGAGTTAAGCATCGCAAAGAATTATACAATCAAGCTGTTGCTCTTAAACGTTTATCTTCTGTGCCTTGCTATAAATGTCGGTTTTTTGACAATAATCAACAACTTCCCTGTGCGGTTCAGCCAACTGTAGCTTTAAGTGAGGAAGCCTTTAATTGTAAGGATTACACCATAAAACAAAGATAAGGTTACTCCCTTCCTAGTAGAAGATTACTTATTGAATAAGAAGGGGAGAATAATGGTAAAAACTCTGAGTGACAAACTAGTAGTTTATTCCCGACGGTTTTGATTGGTTTGCTACACATCATATTTTATGGGACAAAGCACTAGTTTAAAACAGTTGCTGGTTTCTGCCTATCACCAAACTAACCTATCCCCCCATCAACCTTCTTGATTCCCCCGATTCGGATAAAACCTCTCCGGTAATAGTTCCCACCCAGCAGCATCAGCACCCCAGTTGCGGAAAATCTTCTGACGTGCAAAAGCCTTTGAAAATCGCCAGTTATATATTCGCTTCCAAGCCAAACTCCATTTTGCTGTTTCATCTTCTTGCTGTAGAGCGCGGACTTCAGCTTCTAGAGCTTCAGCATGTTTTTTCAAAATTGCTTCTAATTTTTCAAAATGCTCGTCGGGGGGTTGCAAAACTTTATATTTATCCTCTATTGTTTATTCCTATTGCAGGATGACAAAAAATAATACACTATTATTTTGACCTATTTCACAGTAGCTATTAAAAAAAATAGCTTTTCAATTATCTTTATAATGCCAACACCTAAGTAGTTAACTGTCGAGGGAGTTGCTATTGTTCTTGCATAATCGTTAATTTTAATGCGGATTTTTGTGATTCTGAGTGTAAGATGTATCATGAATTTCAGTGCGTTTAATTAAGTATGAAGGTAATATTTGAAGTATGAAATTAAGTCAACCTATATCCAGAAAAACCGTATATTAATTGTTGGCAAATATTTTTAAGCAAAACTAATAA
>CAKZYM010000014.1 GCA_937884685.1 uncultured Calothrix sp. | reverse complement strand
TGCTCCCCCTGCTCACCAAAGCGATTGATTATTTTTTTAATTGGAAGTCCCTAACTCTTCTTGGGTTTCCGCAGTGATTTGGAATCAATTGGTCCTAGTATTTTGTTAAGTTCGCGTAGCTGTTCGGCTGTTCCCATGCTTATCATTACGTCTCCTGTCATTAGAATAGTATCTGCTGTTGGGCCACCGATTAGTTCTCCACTAGAACGACGAATGGCTAGTATTAATGCTCCGGTTTTGGCTCTTAGTCTAGCTTCTCCTAATGTTTGACCGACGAAGGGGCAAGACTTGTAGTCAATTAATACTTCTTCCATGTATAATTCACGGTCTGTTCCCGAAATAATTCCGTCTACGAAATCCATTACTTGGGGTCTTAAAGCAGCAGCAGCCATTCTTCTTCCACCAGTAATGTAGGGTGAAACCACCGCGTCAGCACCGCCTCGCTGAAGTTTTAACACTGCTTCTTCCGTACTGGCTCGGGCAATTGCTCTAATTCTGCGATTAAGTGTTTTCGCGGATAAAACAACGTATAAATTCTCAGCATCTGATGGTAGTGCGGCGACAATACAAGTAGCTCTATCTATTCCCACGCGCATCAGCGTTTCATCTAAAGTTGCATCGCCTTGATATATGGTATAACCTTCTTCTTGAGCTGCTCTTACAGTATCTACTTCTGAATCAACAATTATGAAACGTACACCTTCTGCTTCAAATTCTTGAGCAATTTGGCGACCTGTGCGACTAAATCCGCAAATAATATAATGTCTTGATAATGATTCCATGGTTCGCCGTTGTTGTCTGAGTCGAATTCCTTCTTGAAAATATCCTTGGATTACGGCTTCTGTAAATCGATTAACAATATAACCAATGGTGACTATTCCCATTAAAATCAAGGCTATAGTGAATAATCTTCCTCGGCTTCCCAAAGGTCGAGTTTCTCCATAACCGACGGTTGATAGGGTAACAAACGTCATGTAGGTAGCGTCTTCCCAAGTCCAACCTTCTACGAATCTATACCATAAAGTTCCCGTCAACAAAACTCCACAAAGAGATAATGTTCCAATCATTAATTCTTTTTGGATGCGACGATATTTTTGTTCTAATATCGAATAAACGGGTTTTTTCATGGAGAGTAGCAAGTAGCAAGTAGTAAGTAGCAAGTAACGATAAGGATTTAAGGGTAATTTATTTAACCGTTACATAACTCCGCTTATTTGTGCCGACTTACTTACTGTAAGAGTTTTAGTCTCTATCAACGAACTTAATTTACCTGACATTTTGCTGTAAATAAAATTACGAATGATACTTTAAATACTGGTAATATTAATTGCAAATCAACTAACTTTCAAGGGTAATTAATTTTTGATTTATTTATTCTTAAACTGCCTATAACAAATCGTGCTACCACGACATTGAATGGTAGCACGATTTTTGCTTGATATATATTGTCCTTTAGTTGCTTTTTTTCGGGATTGCAGAACCAAGCCAAAATTCTACAAAGGACAATAACGGGGGAGTAATGGGACTAATGAAATATTTGAATAAAAAATCTGCGATTGGGGTTTTGTGGGGACGGTTGAGAAATAAACTTGCCGCAATAATGGCGATACAAGCGATTATTGCCGTAACGTAGAAAAATGGGATGTAACTTCCGGTGATACCTTTGATGGCTGCAATCGTGAAAATACCTGTTAAACCACCCAAACCAAAGGAAGTAAACATCAAACCATAATTACTGGGATAATTATTTAATCCAAAAAACGATAAAGTTGCTGCGGGAGCTACAGCTAACCAAGCACCCAAGCACAACCAAAAGATGGAATAAGCAACAAGGAAATTAATTAATTGTCCTTGGCTGGTATTCCACATAATTATAGATGCGGCCAGAATCAATATATTGATAATAATAATGGTCAATTTGGGTTTTAAACGGTCATTTAACCAACCAAATAAAGGACGACCAATACCATTAAAAGCAGCAAATAGAGGAACTGCAAAACCTAATTGCTCTGGTTGAAGTCCGACAATTTCTTTTCCTACCTGTGCTGTGGTAGCAATTGCTGTAAGTCCTACAAAAGTACCGACACAATAACAAATCCATAACCCATAAAATGATTGGGTTTGTACCATTGGTAAATCGGCTGGTGGATTATTGTCGTTATTTTGAGAATTACCCTGAATCTGACTGGGAATGCTTGCTTGGGGATTATAGCCATCAGGTACCCAGCGCTCGGGAGGCATTTTTAAAACTTGTGCTACTGCCAATATGATAAATGTAAATGCAATACCTAAAATCACAAAGGTATTTCTAATTCCAAATGCTTTGATTAAATTAATTGCTAGAGGAGCAGTTACCAAAGGTGAAAGTCCAAAGCCAACAACCGTCAGACCCACAGCAAAACCCTTACGTTCGGGAAACCACCGAGCTGCAACCGCAAGGGGAACACCATAAACAATACCAACTCCAATACCCGCAATTAAGCCATAACTAATAATTAGAAAAGGTAAATTTGGAGCAATACTCGAAAGAAAATAACCAATTCCTACAATAATGCCACCAGTCGCGGTCATAATCCGGGGACTCAATCGATAAATATACAATCCGCTAATCGGCATTATTAAGGTAAACATTATCCCCAGTACCATAAAAGGTAGTAGAATTGTTCCCGGTTTTGCTTGTAGTGCAGTTTCAAAAGGAGTACTAAAAATACTCCAGGAATACACCGTTCCCAAACATAGTAAAACAATCAAACCAAGAGGAATAAAAAGCCACCTTCCTAGTTCAGGTTTAAGCCCAAATAATTTTTCATTTTTGGGAAAATCAAAGTATTTAATCTTATCCATCATAGATAACCTAAAGTTAATCACAATAGCAAAAAAGCCCTCAGACTGTAAGTCCGGGGCTAATATTGCAAAGCCCACCGTTGTGAGCTAAGAAACCTTGAAGCCCACAACAGTGAGCTTTGTTTATATAGCCGCACCCTTATAAGGTGTCGGGTAAAATTTTTATTCAAAACTGGAATTCTCCCTGCAATCATAATTTCGCAATAATTATTCAGTACGCTAGTATTATCGAACCGAATAAGCATCATAGAAATTCTTATAGTTACCATCGATTATATAGATTTTTACTTTTTAAACTGTCTTCACTCAAGGAAATAATTTTCAAATAATTAGATAAATAGTACAATAAATTAGTCAAATCAACATAAACACAATGTGATGCATCTCTTATGTTCTCTTAGTTAGTAATTGATGTTCAATTTTTAATATTTACTGATTAGCACAAGTATAAAATAAAACTTATACTGCCTGTAACAAATAAATATTAAACATGTATTAATTGTTGATAGTTTATTCAATGTATTTTGAACATCTTTCGAGACTGTAAATCAAAGTTTGGCTATATCAAATATAAAAAAATCTAGAAATATAAAATAGAGAAATATATAGAAAATTACTTGAGTATTAACTTTTTTATATAAAACAAGATGAATAAATATAATTTCCCTGCGATAGAACAATATCAAATGACAGGTTTGGTTGATTACAGCGAGATAAAATCATTATCAGAAATATGGGAAATAGCCGCGAATAAATTTGGTGATGCTACTGCCTTGATTGACCCCCATAGTAAACCATCTGCAACTCTGACTTACTTGCAACTGAACTATCAAATCCAACAATTTGCGGTTGGAATTCAAGCTTTGGGTATACCTCAAAATCCCGAGGAAAATATACCTCCAAGAGTGGCTTTATTTGCTGATAATAGTCATCGTTGGATGATAGCAGACCAAGGAATCATCATGGCTGGTGCGGCAAACGCGGTACGTTCTTCATCGGCAAATAGAGAAGAATTATTATATATTTTGGAACATAGTGGCAGTATTGGTTTAGTCGTAGAAAATATTAAAACTCTGAATAAACTTGCGCCGGAAATATATGATAATTCCTCAAAAATATCATTGCAGTGGATAGTTTTATTATTTGATGAAGAACCGAGCGAAGCTAAAAATATTCAAGATAGCCAAACAGATATCAAAATAATTAATTTTTCTCAATTAATTCAGCTAGCAACAGATTTTAAATTCCAAGAAGTAGAGAGCAACCCCCAGAAATTAGCTACATTGATTTACACATCTGGAACTACTGGAAAGCCTAAAGGTGTGATGCTTAGCCACAGTAATTTTATTCACCAAATTAGTACTATCACTGCAATTATTCAACCCAGTGTTGGTGATAAAACTCTGAGTATATTACCTACCTGGCATAGTTTTGGTCGAGCGGGAGAGTATTATACGCTTTCTCAGGGATGTACCCAAGTTTATACGAATCGTCGTTATTTAAAACAAGATTTGCAGCAATACAAACCCCAGTATGTTATCGGAGTTCCCCGACTCTGGGAATCAATTTATGAGGGAATTCAGAAATCATTCCGCGATAAATCACCACGAATGCAAAAATTAATTAATAATTTCCTGAAAGTAAGCGGGAGGTATATCAAAGCTGTCCGTACTTGGAAAAAGCTAGATTTAGAAAATTTAAATCCCACAACAGCAGAAATTATTAATGCTTGGAAAACCACTATATTACTATCACCGTTACATTTTCTTGGAGAAAATATTGTCTATAAAAAAATTCAACAGGCAACAGGAGGTAATGTAAAGCAATTAATTTGTGGTGGTGGTTCCCTTGCAAAACATTTAGAAGATTTTTTTGAAATTGCAGGAATTGAAATATTAGTTGGTTACGGACTTACAGAAACATCTCCCGTACTTTCCGCACGTCGATATTACCGAAATTTACGAGGTAGTTCGGGTAAACCCATTCCTGGAACCGAAATCAAAATTGTGGATTTAGAAACCGGAGAAACCCTATCTAATAATGAAAAGGGTTTGGTAATGGCAAGGGGAGAACAATTAATGCAGGGGTATTATTTAAATCCCGAAGCTACTGGAAAAGCCATTGATTCCGAAGGATGGTTTAATACAGGTGATATTGGTTGGTTAACTACAGAAAATCAAATAGTAATAACTGGTAGAGTAAAAGATACGATTGTTCTGACCAACGGAGAAAATATCGAACCCCAACCCATCGAAAGTGCTTGTCTGCGAAGTCCCTACATCGACCAAATTATGATTGTAGGACAGGATAAAAAATCATTAGGTGCTTTAATTGTTCCTAATATTGAAGCTTTAGAAGCATGGGTATTAAATCAAAATTCATCGATTGCTAATTCTGATATATATGCTAATTTAAATCATCAAATAATTCGCGACTTATTCCGAGAAGAATTAAATCGGGAAGTTCGTAATCGTCCTGGATATCGTCGGGATGATGAAATTATTGTTTTTGAATTAATCCCCGAACCTTTTACCATCGAAAATGGTTTATTAACTCAAACATTGAAGGTTCGTCGTAATGTGGTGATGGAACGCTACGAGAATGAGATAGGAAATTTATTTTCATAACTAATCCAACTCATCGGGATTTACCCCCAACTCGCGTAATTTTTCAGCTAATCTATCGGCTTTTCTTTGTGCTGCTTCTGCTT
>CAKZYM010000013.1 GCA_937884685.1 uncultured Calothrix sp. | reverse complement strand
TCTTGTAAGTTGTTATATTCCTCCTCGAAAATCCATTGAGTTTGCCATTGACTTGGATGGATGTTTCCGTATTTTTCAGGTAAATATGTACCGTTATATGCATAAGCAACAAATCCATCTGCGAATTCGATTGCTGTTTCTTCTTCAGCGTGAAGTTGGTTATCTTCATTTACTAAGATTTTTGTAGGTCGTTCGCAAATAATACAGAGATTATTAATTCCGAAAATCCAACCACAATGTTTTGCTAAGCCTTGTAAAGCAGACCATTTTTGAGTTGTATAGTGAAAATTCATCACTGAAATTGCATAATCAATCCAAATACTGGATATTAAACAGTTAGAAATAATAAAAGGAGTGTTTCCTAATAAAAACTTTTGTTCGTAAGGAGACAGTAGAGGAAGAATTATTTCTCTAAATTTCGGATGTTCTACTCCAGATATTCTTAGACCTATATTAGTTTGAAGCATTTGCTTTAACCATCCCCGGAACAGCAAATCTTTACCAGGAATCCAACCTAATTGTTTATCAAGACCTTCTGCTGTCATTCCAAAAGATTCTTGCAAATCTGGTTGCATATTATCGAAATTTCTTTGAAATCCAGGTTCTCTCCTACGATTCATCTGTTTATCCATATGGTCAAATAATGGAGATGCTCCGAGGAATGATTGCTCAACAAAATCATATGTACTTAAATCTTTAGGAAGACAGTTATCAATATGCTTTTCTAGATATTTATATGGTTCAGTTAAAACTTCACCTAGCAAATCATGAAGCGGTTTTGTTCCAGCGTTTTGCTGTTTCGCTTTTATCTTATTCATTTCCCAAGTAGCTCTAGCAAATTGAAAAAAGTTATTTTGAATTTCTTCCCATGATGGAAAAGAATCTTCTTGAGAAGTTTCAATGTGTGCTTGAAGTCTATCTAAAGCAGCACGGGGACTACTACAAAAAATAACTTCTGGTTCCGGTTTACCCATGACAGCATAAGCTCCTTGTACTGCTGCTTTAGCTCGATTCTGCTCAATAGGTTGAGTTGATAGATAAATACGTTTCCATTTCTCTTGATATTCGGGAATTAAAGCTTCTTGTTCGGGTGTTAAAAAATGAATTTGGGTCATTTTAATATTGGTAGATATCTGATGGTTAAGATTATTGTTCCCTAAATTAAATTAAAAGTTATCGTTAATAGTTTTTTATTATTTTACTTATTAAATTTAAGTATTTGGAAAATCTTCTTCCGAGTAATTTTGATTTGCGTATTCTATTGCTAACCCTATTGATTGTATATTGTGCGGTATAAATACAGCATTGATATCACCAGTTTGAGAATTAATTCGCTGCAAAATACAAGTATTAATATCAATATTTTCAAGTTTGATAAATTTATATTCTTGTAATGAGTCTATTTCTATAAAAGATAATTCTTGGGATAAACGAACTGCTCCAATACCATTAATTAACACTGCTTGTAATTGTTGATTTCTTTCCTCTATAATCCATTGGGATTGCCATTGATTGGGATGAACGGTTCCGTATTTATCGGGTAAAGTTGTGCCATGATGCGCGTAAACAACAAACCCATCTGCAAATTCGATTGCTGGTTCCCCTTCCCCATGAAGTTGATTCTCTTTATTTACTAAAATTTTTGTTGGTCGTTCGCAGATAATGCAGAGATTATCTACAGCAAAAATCCAGCCACAATGTTTTACAAGACCTTGTAATGCAGACCATTTTTTGGAATTATGTGGATAACCCAATACCGAAAAAGCGAAATCTAACCAAATACAATAAATTGCTACTTGAGAAATGACTATAGGAGGATTTTCTTTTAAAAACTTTTCTTCAAAAGTTGATAGAGAAACGAAAATTGCATCTTTATAATTAGAATGTTCTAATCCGTAAACTTTGCCAATTAAACTAGCTTGAATTATTGGTTTTAGCCATTCTCTAAAGAATAAATCTTTACCAGGAACCCAAGCCAATTGTTGGTCAATTCCAGAAAATATAGTACTAAAAGATTCTTGCCAATTCTCTGGTAATCTTTGTTCTAAATCCGTGAAGAATTCACGCATACCTCGATTAGCAGGTAACTGACCCAACATATCAATAATTGGGGAAGTACCTAAATAGATTTGCTCGATAATATCTTGAACAGTTAAATCTCTAGGAAGAGAATTTTCAAGATGCTCGTTCAAGGATTTAAATGATTCTTTGTAAACTTCTTTGATTAAATCTTCAAGCGGTTTTATTTCTAATTTCAACTGTTGCTGATTACCTTGCTGGATATTTTCCCAAACTGAAGAAGCAAATTCAAAAAAGTCAGTGTAAATTTGTTGTTCGGAAGTTTGATTGCTATTTTGAGATTGTTGTAATTTAGCTTTAAGTTGCTCAATTGCGACCAGGGGACTTGAACAGAAAATTACTTCGGGTTCTGGTTTACCCATAACAGCATAAGCCCCTTGTACTGCTGCTTTGGCTCGGTTATGCTGAATCGGCTGAGTTGATAGGTAAATATTTTTCCACTTTTGCTGATACTGGGGAATTTGAGCTTCTTGTTCCGGAGCTATAAAATGAATTCGCGTCATTTTGCTATTGATAGATGTATTTTTACTAAAATTAGTGTTCCCGAATATCAATTCAAGTTATCAAAATTAATGTTCCGATTGCGAAATAGATGTAGGTTGGGTTGAACGTTAGCGAAGCGTTAGTGAAACCCAACATGGATGCTGAATTGCGCTTTTCTTAACCCAACCTACGAAGAGACTAATGCAATCAGCTACTAGCACTTTGTAAAATTTTCATAATTAAAAATTATTTCTCCGTAATATAACTATTTCGTTTGTATTTTAAAAGTACTAGCTAATATAGTTAATTTTTCGGACGTTATATAGATTAAAAAATAAAATCATGACAAAAATGCAAGAGAAGTTACATTCAAAGTTTGGAAAAAAGTTAATTTTACAAGTCTCTCCAATTGTTGCTACCTCGTTGTTAGCAAGTTCACCTAGTTTAGCTGCAACTTTTTCTGGTTCCTTCTCAGAATTAAGTTTTACCAATTTCAATCAAGAAAACGCAGCATTTGAAGCAATTAATGATGCTAATTCTTCGACTGAAACTAATGCGGATGATAGCATAGCAGATTTTCGCAACTCTTCTGAGACCAATGCTGAACCAACTCCATTAGACATATTTAATATTGCAGAAAGTTTGACATTTGGTGAGGGTTCAAGCTATAGCGCTTTTGCGGAAACTATGCCGAGATTTTTTGCGAATTTTGATGTAAGTGGTAACGATACTTTATCATTTGACTTTACAACTATTCTCGATTTGGAAGCTTCTGTAGATAAACCAGGGGTTGAAACTGCGGATGCTGCTGGGGATATTGCTTTTTATCTTTTGGATACAACTGGTATTTCAGCAGAAAGTCGGTTTGATTTTCTCAACTCAACGCAATTAGAACCCAATCAGATTAGCCAAGATAATATATTAGAATTCTTTACCCTTGCAGCTAATATTGATGCTTTAGGTAAAGTTGATTTTTTTGATAATACGAAGAGTGAAAATATTAATCTTACTAGTGATTTAAGTTTTTCCAATGTTGAAGAAATTAACGATTCTGGTAGAACTAAAGCAATTAGTACTTCTCTTTTTGAGGGTTCTGTAGAAAGATTTTTTGAGCAGGATACAAATGTAACTTTGTTGGCTTTTAAAAACACAAAATCTAATGTTAAGGTTCCGGAAGCTGGAACTAGTTTCTGGTCGGTTTTATTTGCTGGATTGATTACTTTGGGTACTAAAATAATAAATCAAGCTAAGAAAAAACCTGTGATTAAAAGCTAACTATAAAATATGATATGTAGGGTGTGTTATGAATTTAGCCTAACGCACCATTTTTATTTTAAGTCCTGTGGAAACCGTTAAAGTAAATATAATAATCGAAAAATTCTTCTAACTGAGACATCATATAATTATTTAACTTCTTATAACTCAGATATTGTGAAAAATTCAGAGATAAAGAATCAAAATTTAAAATAGATTTATATTCATTTTCTAATTCCTTTCTTCTCTTATTCCGTTCTTTCTTTGGTAATTCTTGCTCTAGCGTTTGAAATTCTATCATCTTGTATCTATTCTCGGATTCGATTCTGACAAACTTATTAGAATCCTGCTTTAACCGTTCCAAATATTTTGATTTTTCATCTAAAATAATACTTTTTTCACAATCTTCATCAACAAATACTGGTAGTTCTTGAACAGCAGCCCATCTGGTAAAATCATTGTGGCTGGATATCATAGAATCAATCAATTCCCAGAAATTTTCTAAACCCAACCAGGTCATTTCGCAAAATAATCTGGATAAAATAAAAGGGTCGGTATCTTTTAGATGATAAAAAGCTTTGTTTAAAGCAGGAATGCTATTGTAACTATAGGTTTTTCCTAAAGTGTAAATAGCATCGCGAACGGTATTACGATTTTCAGAAAAAAGTAGAATTTCAACTGTTTTAACTATTAAAGACTCTGGATACCTGTTTCCAAATTCCGCAAACTCATCATAACGATTGCTGTAACAAACTATCAAATCTCGAATTGCAAAACAAGTATCTGAAACTATTTCTCTATCTGGAGATTTCAGTAATTTACAAAGAATTGTCTCGAACTTTGAAAAAGATATGGTATTAACGATATTTAGTAAAGAGTCTAAGTCTTGTGTATAACTATAATGTTGTATGTTACGTTGAACTAGTTCTTCAGATTTTTCCATAATGAGTAATCGAAAAATTAACGATTATCTATTATATTCAAATCTGAAAAGTGAATTTTATGGGAACATTAAATCTAAACTTACTATCCCCAATCCCCAATTACCTATTCCCTTAACCTCGGAATCAACTGAGCTAAATTGCAGGGACGATTGCGAGAATCAAGCTGTTCTTTGATAATCTCCCATCCGGTTTTACAAGCACCAGAAGAACCCGGTAAACAAAAGATATAGGTACCGTTAGCAACACCAGCTAAACAGCGAGATTGAATAGTAGAAGTCTTTATCTCTTGATAAGAAATCATCCTAAAAATCTCACCGAATCCTGCAATTTCTTTGTCTAATAACGGTTTAATTGCTTCTGGTGTTCCATCACTTCCCGTAACTCCAGTTCCACCAGTTGTTAAAATGACTTGAAAAAAATCATCTGCAATCCAACGTGATATAACTGCACGAATTTGGTAAATATCGTCGGGAACAATTACTTTTTCTGCTAAATCGTGTCCTACCGTTGTCAAACTATCAGCTAATATTTTCCCCGATTTATCATCAGCTTCGGTTCTAGTATCGGAAACTGTTAATACGGCAATTTTTAGCGGAATTAAAGATTCTTTACTGTCCATATTTTTCAAACTTAAAATTACAATATCTTATCTCCTTCTCCTTAATAAGAAGAGGAATTAAGGGTGAGGTTTCTTCAATCATCTAAATTTTATATTCTTTCTGGACAACTGAGAAAGTTTTGTAATTCCCATTAATTTCATATCCCTCTCAATTTCATTCCTCATATTAGAAATAGCCTTTTCAACTCCTTTTTGACCACCAGCAGCTAAAGCATATAAATACCATCTTCCACCGGAACAAGCTTTTGCTCCAACCGACAAAGCTTTGAGAACGTGGGTTCCTCTTCTGATACCACCATCGCAGATTACATCAATTTTGTCTCCCACAGCATCCACAATATCTGCTAATTGCTCGAAAGGAGATATACTTCCATCTAACTGTCTTCCCCCATGATTTGATACCATAATCGCATCGGCTCCGATATCAACTGCTTTTTTCGCATCTTCGACGCTCATCACACCTTTGAGACAAAACTTTTTACCCCATTGATTTCTAATTTCCTCAGCATCTTTCCAATCCATGGATTGGTCTAACATTGTACTCAAATAATCACCGATGGAAACTGCTACGTTAGTTCCTTTATTAATATGTTCTTCTAATTGGGGTAAACTAAATGGTTCCCGGAATAAATAATTCAAAGACCAGCTTGGATGGAGAGCAAAACTAATTAAACTTTGTGGTGTTAACTTAGGTGGAGTTGTAAATCCCGTCCACAAATCTCTTTCTCTATTTCCACCAGTAATTGTATCAACGGTTAAAGCAATTGCATCAAAGCTTGCTTCGCGACACATTTCTATCATCGCATTATTTAATCCTTTGTCTTTATGACAATAAAATTGAAACATTTTTGGTGTAGAAATTGTTTTCTCAATCTCTTTTAAACTAACGGTTCCCAAACTTGAAATACCAAATAAAGTTCCATATTGTTCTGCTGCTTTCGCTACTGCTCTTTCTCCGTCATAATGAAATAATCTTTGTAATGCTGTTGGTGAACAAAACATCGGAATATCAATTTTCATCCCCATTATTTCTACAGAAGTATCTACATCTTCAACTCCTGCTAAAACGTTGGGAATTAAATCGCATTTTTCGTAAGATTCGGTGTTTCTTTTATAAGTTAATTCGTCGTCAGCGGCTCCGTCTATATAATGAAATATTGGGGCAGGTAATTTTGATTTTGCGAGATTTCTAAAGTCGTTTACATTACGACAATCTGATATATTTTTAGGATATTTAAAATTCATTTGAATTAATTAAATAAGTTGGTGCTGTTGCTGCTGCACCCGGACATAAAATGGATGTGTTAAATGAGTAATTGGTGATTGGTAATTGGTAATTAAATATATTTATTAAACTTTTTGCTCTGTGTATTCTGTGTCTACAAAGGTTTTTTAATAGCAATAAAAACGTAATTTTACATTAATATTAGATTGTTGGGTTGCGCTTTCGCTTAACCCAACCTACGTTATTAGCAATTATCTATTACTAATTACTAAAATTAAACTTGAGCAACTTGACTCGAAACATCTGCGGATTTCGATACCGAATTGTTTCTAATTGCTTTAAACATTCCAAATCTACAAAGTCCGGTACCAAATGCTAATCTCATTAACAATATTGTCGGTACTTCCCGTACTGATTTAATAAAACCACGCACCCCAGAACGCATCCATCCTTGAGGTTTAATAATTCCTTGCCAAATTGTATCGAACCATGATGGAAGTGTTTCTTTTGTCCAGTCTGCTGTTGTTACTTCCCCTTTCACGAATCCGGTTGCTTCCAATAGTTCGGAAAAACCTTCTATACTCGAAAAAGCTGGATGCGACCATTGGTCTAATAGTTGCTGCATTACCGGTTTTTCCCAGAAATTCAAAGGAATCTGACGGTCATCTCTTTGATTCCAATCAGCTACAACTAATATCCCACCAGGTTTCAGAACCCGTATCAACTCTCTAGCGAAAACCGCTTTATCAGGCATATGCGGTCCAGCTTCTATTGACCAGACTACATCAAAACTGGCATCGGGGAAAGAAAGAGCCATCGCATCATCTACTATAAATTTAGCGGTGACTCCTTCAGGTGTTAATTCGGTAGCTCGTTTCACCTGTTGAGGACTGATAGTAACCCCAGTGACATCAAAACCGTATTCCTTGGCTAAAATTCTGCTACTTCCTCCAATCCCACAACCGACATCTATGACGGTGGTACCGGAAGCTAATTTATCTAAACCACCCCAACGTACCATTTCATGAACGAAATCGTATTTAGCTGTTAAAAAATCTTTGTTTGTCGGTGGGGAGCCGTAATGTCCTAAATGGATATGTTCACCCCAGTAATATTCCAAAATTCCGTCGTCCGTCCATTCATCGTAGGAATTAGCTACCGAGTCAGAGGATTGATAGCGACGAGCGGAAATTAGATATAGTACGATGCTTATGGTTACAATTGCGAAGATAATTCCCAGAGTGGAAAAAAGCAAATTCATTTACATACAGCCTTAATATTTTTTCATAATTTTATCGTATTAAGGAAGCCCGAAATTGAATTTGTCTGGGGTGTTCAATTTGCTTTTAAATATATCAGATATGATATAAGAAATGGATTTTGGAAGAAGATAAACCTTTAATTTGGTTGCATGGTGAAGTAAAAACACCACCAATGAGTCAAGAAGCACGAATCGAGACGGGGTTTTTACTTAGAAAATTGCAGCAAGGTGATAATCTTGAAATGCCTCATTCACGTCCGATGCAAAGTATTGGTAAGTATTGTCATGAATTGCGTATCCCGGATGGAGATAAAAATTGGAGAATTATTTACCGTATTGATGAGGATGGGATTATAATCGTCGAAGTTTTTAACAAAACAACCAGAGCAACACCGAAGAAAGTTAGTAAAAAACGATTAACTAAATACGATTGCGATACTGAGGAATAAAATATGGATGAATCAAAGAAGCGACGTTTAGAATCCCAAGGATGGAAAGTTGTAACGGTAAAAGATTTTCTAGAATTAACACCCGAAGAAGCGACTTTAATCGAAATTAGACTTGCGTTAAGTAAAAATTTGAAAGCTCGACGACAAAAATTAATGACACAAAAAGAGCTTGCTACAAAACTTCAATCAAGTCAACCACGAATTGCAAAAGCTGAAAATGGAGATAATTCTGTTTCCATTGAATTGTTGATAAGAGCAATGTTAGCTATAGGAGCTTCTCCCCAAGATATTGGACAGGTAATTTCTCAAGTAAAGTAATTAAAGAAGGCTGAAACTCACGAGGATATTTGTTTTATACTGTTATAATTCAGCTTGTATCTCATAAATCGGTTGGCAAATTATACTTACGACGTTGTTCATCAGCAAATTCTGCAAAAGACCGAAATTTTCCCGTCTCAAAATCATCTAATCCTTTCTGAATACCTTCAACAGCTTCTTTTAAATCTTGTTCCATTCCAAAATGCTAGCTAACAATTCAGATGCAACAGAGTTTACATCTTGACCTTGCCGTGTGGCTCGTTCGCGTAATATTTCTTCTAATTCTGGGCTGAGAGTAACAACAATTGTCATCGAACAACCTCGTAAAAAAAGACTTAGACTTGTATTTTAACAAAAGTTGAAGCTTTAATAGCGATACAGGAGATTAGGACTTAGAATTTATAGTTCCGAATAGTTTTAAGATTTTATTTAATCTTCTTTAGTATTTATCATTTTTTTCACTTCTTCTAAAATTTCCTTACAACCATAATTTGGTTCTGATGAATCTCTTGGTTTTCGTTTGCGAAAAACCTTTAGCTCAGACTTAAGAGTAAGCATATCTTGGACTTCATCTTCAGAAATACCTATTTCTTCTTCAAACATCAATTCAGCACCATGTTCTAAATCATCGTGAATCACATTTAAATCTCGTAATCCTCGATAGTACCAAGTAGCTTGCTGATTTTTATGATTGAGATATGAAGTTTCGCTTTCTTTCCCAAGTTGTTCGGCTTTTTCAAAAGCTGATTGAGGCGAATCGGCGCGAACTAGAGTAATATTAACATGAACAACATTACGCGGTTCTTCCTCTATTTTACATTCCATTACAAGTTCTGCAATATACCATTTTTCATCTTCAAAAATTCCAGCCATTTTTAAATTTCCTTCAAAAATTTTTCAATACTCTGTTTCCAAGTTGCTTATTAACTGTGACAAGTAAATTATGTCCAGCATCGGGGAAAATCACCAGTTTTTTGGAACCCTGTAAGTTTTGATAAATCTCGTTTATTTCTTCTAAAGTTGTCCATTTATCAAGCTTTCCCTGTAATATTAAAGTCGGACATTCAACAGATTTTGCGTAAATAACGGGATTGTGAGTAAAACCATTAAATCCGTGTTGAACTCCTCCCCAAAATACTATCAGTTGAGTCATGGGAAATGTGGGAATGTTTATTGCTCTTAATCTTGAACTTACAGCATTTACAAGACGTGCAAAAGGAGCTTCTAAAATTATAGCTTCGGGATTTATATTTTTATCTTTGTCAGCAATTGCTTTGAGAATTGCAGCGCTACCCATCGATACACCATAAAGTATATAGGGATGTTTTAATTTTGATTTTTGAGCATAATTTATCGTTAGAGCAACATCTTTTGATTCTCTTATACCTATTGTTGTACTATTACCGCTCGAAGCTCCTAATCCTCGGAAATCTACGAGTAAAGTATCGTAGTTTAAATTATGAAATATTTTAGCTGGTGCTAATAGCTGTTTGGCTTTACTACCGTTATTTCCAGGAAATAATAGAACTGTTCCGTTAGATTTATTTTCAGCGGAAATCAACCAGGTATCTAACCATTCATTTTGATTTATCGAAATTCGTTCGGTTTTGTATTCAAGTCCGATATCAGAACGATTTTTATCAACTACCTGTCTATTTGAAGAGTTAAAGCTTGTTAAATAATATGCTCCTGAGTAAGATATAAGATTGAGGACAATAAAAGTGATAATTATAATTTTGAAAATAAGTTTTCTGGTTTTTCTATTTAATTTAAAAGTTTTTAATGACTGCATTTAATTTTCTCTTACCACAATAATATTGTAGATATAGCATGTTGATGTTGGGTTACGACACGATTTATAAACACGGTTTTTACAATCTGAATGTTGATATCTTGTCTAACCCAACCTACAATTACAATAAGCTTAAAATTAATTGACAAACCTGTTGTGGTGAAAGAAATTCTGTATCTATAAAAGTTCCTAAATCTATTCTATTTTTAATAATCTCATCATAAGCAATATCAACAGCTTCCCCCAATGATTTGCGATTTTGACTTAAACGTAAAATTTCTCGCTGTTTTATAACTGATAATGGAGCAATTAAAGTAAATAGAAGACAAGATTCTTTGATTCCGCAATTTTCTATAAACCTGTCCACATCAGCTTTCTTGGTAAAAACGTATTCAAATACAACTAATTCATAACCTGCTTTTAAATAATTTCGACAACAAGCTCCACCATTGATATAAGTCAAACCCTTTGTTAATTCTTCCGAATTCCGACTCACAATCCAATGTTTGATATCATCCCCTCGAATCCAAACCGAATTTTGAAAAGATTGAGCAAGAAGTTCCGCTGTTGTTGATTTTCCTACTCCTGGTGACCCGTTGATGGTGATGATTTTTCTAGACAAAGTTAATGGTGTTAACTAAATTGATGATTTTGATATTTCAGTTGAAGCTATGATATTTACACCTTTTGAAGATAATACCTGTAAGGATTTTTCATAGTCTCCACATTTATAAGCAGCTACAGCATCGCTAACGACAGTTACTTGATATCCTTTATTTATGGCATTTTCTGAAGTTATTTTAATGCAATAATCTGTAGCCAACCCAGCCAAGTAGAGATGATTGATTGAGTTATTTTCTAAGAATTCAACAAAATTACTACAGGAAAATGAATTTTTATCTCCTTTAGTAAAAACATTATCGCTATACATTTTGAGACGACTATCAAATTCCGCTCCTGGGGTTCCTCTTTTAACGGAATTCTTAGTCAGTAGTTTGACAATTGGATTCGACCATTCTGTTCTTAAATAAGCAATATATCTTTTTTCCTGAGAAAATTGTTCTGATAAATTATTTACGATTGGAATCAGTTTATCAACTTGAGAAGTACAAGCGTGAGCTTTACCGTTTTCTAATGTAAAGTCATTTTGTAAATCTATTATCACTAAGGCTGATTTTTCTGGTTCCATTGGTCACTCCAGTAATTTATCATTGATATTATTTCTCCAATATCGAGTTTAGTATAAATATTTTTGACCTGAGAATGTTCCAGCATTGCGGAACAATTATCAATTCCACAAATATCGGAAATTCCTTGATTTTTTAACCATTGACCGATTCTTCCGTTTCCACATCCTAAATTTAGGACTTTATCTATTTTTGACCAAGGTACTGTTTTGAGATTTGTTAATAAAGGAATATCTAATTCCGTATCTACTATTTCATCCTATGTAGATGACTATCTTGTGTATCCAGTTAATACGTCAAAGGTTGAGTAATTACGTTTATTGTAGAGAGAAAATGGTTTGGACATTGAATCTTTTATATTTATACATTCAAACAATCATAATTTTAAAGTTAGTATATTTTTTGCAAAATCAGTTTAGACAAGGTTTTAACTGTGGCGATCGCCCTTGCAAAATACTCTAATAATTGACCGTATAATTACAGCATCTATTTAATACATAGACTCTTAAATCAGTCGCGCTATTACGTCGGAATTTTAAATTAATCCCCTATCGGAATAGTTAATTCCACAATGTCGGAATTTTAGAATAATCCCCTATCGGAACAGTTAATTTTCAAGTCTGGGGATTTGAGATAATCCGATATCGGAACAGTTAATTTTCAAGTTTCAGAGTTTTTGAATATTCCGGTATCGGAACAGTTAATTTTGAAAGGTCAGAATATTAATTTAGGACTAAAATTTAAAATCCACCAAAATCACTACTACCACAATCACCACCATAACTGCTTCCACCATCGTAGCTACCACAGTCTGAACTAGAACTTCCCGAATCGGAATAGTTAGAACTTCCCGAATCAGAACTGCAATCGCTACCGTAATACATATAATTATTGTTCCAATCGCTAGAAGCACTATGATGAGAATTACTTCTTCTACTGGAATTGTTTGATGGTAATAGAACCATTACTATTAAGCCAATGAATACTAAGGCAATAATTATTTCCATAACTTTAAACCCTGTTTATCAGATTTAATCTCTATATGTATATCAGCAGATTCTAGGGAAATTACGAAAATAGTTATTAGGAAGGAAAAAATTAATATGCTGATGTTGGGTTACGACACTTTGGGAATAAATATCTTCGTTACAAGCATTGATTAATTGTCGTGTCTAACCCAACCTACTAGCTATTCTCCAATACCCAATCCCCAATTCCCCATATCGATTATTTATCTATACATAGAGAAATTACAATCAACGCCGATAACCGTAAAGTTGTAAAATTTTTGTTAAATAGGAAGCTGGATTTACAATTGATTCGTATATTAGGTTATCGGCATGACTGCAACAACACCAAAGGCTACATCTGCTCCCAAGTTTTGCGAAGGAATTCAATATTTTGGGGAAGCTCTACCCGATTTTGACAAGTATGGTAAGGAAAGCGCGATTCCTGTAGGTAAAACCGCTATTAACGATATTGAAGATAAAGCTGCTATTTATCAAACTTTACTTTATGCAGATGCTTTACGTTATTTAACTCTACAAATTACTGGAACTAAAGCTTCCGGACACCCCGGTGGTTTTGCTTCTCAAGCAGAAGCTTATGCTGCTTTGGTGATGTTGGGACACAAGAATATTCTGACTGAAGTGGGACACCATGCTCCCGGTTTCTATAGCGCTATGTTTCTCGACCGTTCCTTAGAAGACATGGACATCACCACGGTGGAACAGTTACGAGAGCGTTTTCGCGAAAAGCATGGTTTGTTGGGACACCTTTCGGGGATGATTCCTGGAATTCTCGCACCTGCGGGTCCTTTGGGTCAAGGTCAGCATTTTGCAATGGCTGCTGCTTATTTAAATCGCGATAAGTTATTCCCGTTTACTGTTGGTGATGGTGGTTTGGGTGAACCTTATATTATGAGTTCCATGGCTCATTTTAATACTGCTTTCCCGAATATTACTAATTTTCTTCCGGTGTTGGTGTGGAATGGTTATTCTCAAGAACATCTCAGTATGGTTTCTTTGAAGACCAATGATGAAATGGGGAATTACTGGGTTGGCAACGGTTTTGAGGAAGTTGTTTTAGTTGATGCTAAGGACTTTGACGATAAAAATCAGCCGGGAGATTATGTAGATAGTACCGAATTTTCCTTTGAAAGAAGATTGCAGTTTACTAAAGCTGTGTTGGAAGGAGTTGATAAAGCTGCTAAGTCAGCACTCAGTGGTAAATTAACGGTATTTATTATTAAACAGCTTAAAGGTTCTGGGGTTCACGCTACCGGTTCAAAATCTCATAATCTTTATCCCAAAGACACTTTAGATGCTCCTCATATGGTGGAAGCTTTAAAGAAACGTTCCTTACCCGTGGAAGCTTGGGAATTAGTCAGAAACAATTGCGATCGCGCTGGTGGTGGTCCTGCTGGGAAGACTGCTGTAACTGAGTTTGAACGAAATTTACCTGATTTAGGTGAACTACCTTTACAAGAGTTTGAAGTTGGTGGAGACAATAAAGTTGCTACTACCGTAATGGGTGCTTTAGTTGGTAAAGTTGGACAAGCTGATAAAAATTTCTTAGTTACCAATGCTGACGGAAACGCTGCATCGGGAATTGGTAATATCAACCAAGCTTTAAAAATTATTCATCCCACCCAAGACGATATTTACAATCAAGCTCCCCAGGGACAAGTTTACGAACCCTTGAGCGAAGACGCTTGTGCTGGATTGGCAGCGGCTTTATGTTTAATGGGAGGACGCAGTTTATGGTGTTCCTACGAATCTTTTGCCATTAACGGTTTACCAATTTGGCAGACCGTCACCCAAGCAATGGCTGAATTACGTCGT
>CAKZYM010000012.1 GCA_937884685.1 uncultured Calothrix sp. | reverse complement strand
TTATCTTCTACCGATGCATACTGTAAATAAAAATCTTTTTCCATCAGTTATTACAGTTAACAGTTAGGAGTTATGAGTTAGGAGTTAGGAGTTAGGTGTTAGGAGTTAGGAATTATTAATTTCCCTCCCTTTCTCCCTCTCTCACTCACTCTCTCTCTCCCTCTCCCCTTACCCTACCAATAAGTTTTGAGCGAATTTTATAGAATACGTTGCGAGGGAAATCGCGAATAAGCCCATAGTTAAGTACCCCCAGCGAGGATGACGGGATAGCAATATGCCGAGAGCGATACTAACTGACACAATACCGTAAACGATGCGACTAAGAAACCAACTATCCCCAAAAGCCAAAATTAATCCTAAACCACATAAGCCGTAAGTTGCAGTTACTGGGCTTAATTCTTTACGTAGTTTCCAAATTAAATAAGCGCTGCCTACAACTGATAAAGTGTTAATTAAAGGTTCTCCAGCTACGAGCCACCAAATTAATATTAAAGCTGCAAAACCATAATCAAATTTGGCTTTTTCTAATTTTTTGCGGTAGCGTAATAATAAGTAACTAAGGATAACAACTAAAGTAAATAATAAAGGTTGAATAGGTTCTGTAATAGCTCTACTTTCCCAATTCGCGGTACCAATGGTTATTTGAATAGCAGTTTTTAACCAATATTCCCAATCAAATCCTACAGAATTAAACCATGTTTTTTGCGCTTCAATTAAGTCTAATGGTTGGCTTAATTTAAAAGCACAATATAAACTATATGAAATTACTCCGATTGCTGTTGCTAAAGCTGCAAGATAGGAAATTGAATTTTTGCGTTGTTTCCAAGATGCAATTATTAAAGCTGGAGTTAATGCTAATCCTATGGGGTTTGTTGCTGTTGCTAATGCTCCGAAAAAAGCAGTTAAAGCATATCTATTTTTGTCAAAAGCTTGCATTGTGGCAGCAGTCAGAAATAAGTACAAACCTTCTGGATAAATTACACTGGAAAATATTGATAGCGGACACCAGCTTAATACAGCGGTAGCCCATCTTGCTTCTTTGTCACCGTAATATGATTTAACCCAAAAGTATACGCAGTAAACTGCACCTAAAAATGCTAGATTGCTAACCAAAATCCCTGCAAGATCAAAGGATAAACCTAATTTCATCAAAAATTTGATGGTCAGAGGAAACAGGGGAAAAAATGCAACTTTATTATGCATTTCAGCATCATTAATATATTCATATCCCGTGGTCGCTATATTACGATAATGAATACTATCAACACCATCGAAGACCCCTAATCCAAAATTAGCCCCAGTACCGGTTGCTGTTGTTTGTAATAATGGTGCAATTCCCAACATGAAAATCCAAATTAACAAACGACTGCTTAACCACATCACAGCAGGAAATAATAATTCATTTGTACTTGAATTCTTTCGCTTTTTCTTTCTTCTCTTCTGTAAATCAACTGTTGACATATATTAAATGATAGAGAATTTCAAGTATCCTAATATACATTAATTTTGGCAAAGAGCAAATTTTTTTCAGCTTTATTATGGTAAAATCCGCCTACATAAGGCTTAATAAATAAATGATATGGAGAGCATGAGCATAACAATGTTTGACTTACATGCTCAATCACTAAAATTCAAAATTTAATTAGAATTAAAAGTCCTAAAATCTATGACAAAATTGATTATTCAAATTCCTTGTTATAACGAAGAAGCGACATTAGGCACAACACTTTCAGAATTACCACGGGAACTATATGGCATCGATTCTATAGAATTTTTAGTAATTGATGATGGTAGCAAAGATAAAACTGTAGAAGTTGCCAAATCTTTTGGTGTAGACCATATTGTTAGTTTGCCATACAACCAAGGTCTTGCTAAAGCTTTTATGGCAGGTATAGAAGCTTCTTTAAAAGCAGGAGCGGACATTATTGTTAATACCGATGCTGATAATCAATACTTTGCTGGGGATATTCCTAAACTTATCCAACCAATTGTTTATAGACAGGCAGATATTGTAGTTGGTAGCAGACCAATTTGGAAAACAAAGCATTTTTCTTTAACAAAAAAGCTACTACAAAAATTTGGTAGCTGGGTAGTTCGTCGTGCTAGCAATACTGATATTCCGGATGCTCCTAGCGGATTTCGTGCTTTTAACCGCGAAGCTGCTTTAAGATTTAATGTATTTAATCGTTATACATATACATTAGAAACAATTATTCAAGCAGGACAAAAAGGTATGAAAATTACTTCCGTACCTATCAGAACAAACTTTGTTATCCGTCCTTCACGTTTAGTAAAAAGTAACGCTTCTTATGTAATGCGTTCCTTGTTTACAATTCTTCGTATTTTCATGCTCTACAGACCGCTGCGTTTTTTCCTAATTTCAGGCAGCGTTCCATTTAGTTTAGGAGTAATGTTAGGGATACGCTGGTTAATATTTTTCTTCATGGGAACCGAACGTACTCGTATTCCTAGTTTGATTCTTGCTGCAATTTTAATATTAATTGGTTTTCAACTCTGGATGTTCGGTTTAGTAGCAGATTTAATGGCCGCAAATCGTCAATTACTAGAAGATAACCAATTACGAATACGTCGTCGAGAAATGGATAAAGAAACAGTTAACAGTTATCAGTGAACAGTTATCAGTTATCAGTTAGGAATTAAGAGTTAATAGTTAGGAATTATTTATCATACATCAAAAATTTTTCTTCCCCTTCTTCCCCCTCTTCCCCCTCTCTCTTTTTCCCAATGCCCAATTCCCAATTTAAAATACCTAATAAAGACTTATTTGCAATTGAAGCTTTAGCTCAAATTCCGAAGATTTTAACATTATTAGACCGCAATCCTCACAGTCCAACTTATGGATGTTTTGACCGTAATTTTTGGCATTATAAAATTATTGATTTCCCCAGTGGAATGTCGCAGGAATTTGTGTTTCCATTGGCTTTAATTTACGATACCGACACACCAAATAATCCTTATTATCGTCAACCTGCCATTAAAGATTGGGTTAAAGCAGGTATTTGCTATGCGGCTCGTAGCGCTCATAAAGATGGTTCTTGTGATGACTATTTTCCTTTTGAACGAGCTTCAGGTGCTGCTGCTTTTTCGCTGTTAGCCTGTATTGAAAGCTATATTATTCTAAATTTAAAAGATGATTTAGAAAATAATCAAAAAAATAATAAATTTGATAATCAAGCTATTATTAACTTTTTTATAAAACGTGCCGATTGGTTGGCAGAACATCATGAAAGCGGAAGATTAACCAATCATCAAGCATTAATTGTTTTATGTTTGGAAAGGTTATCTCAACTTTTAAATACTTCTCGATGGGATAAAGCAAAAGTACAGCGTTTGGAGCGTGTTTTATCTTGGCAAAATGATGAGGGTTGGTTTGTTGAATATGAAGGCTGCGACCCTGGATATCATACTTTAACTATTTCTTGTTTGGCACGAATTTATCAGTTTAATCCAGATATACGCATCAAAGAAGCTTTAATTAAAGCCGTTAATTTAGCTGCTGAATTTGTCCACCCCGACGGTTCTTATGGTGGAGAATATACCAGCCGTAATACTTATAATTTTTTCCCTCATGGTTTTGAATTAGTAGGGAACTGGATACCAGAAGCGCTACAAATTAACACTCGATTTTTACAAGGTTTAGCAAATGGATTATCTCCTTGTTATGCTGATGACCATATTATTGGACATCATACATGGAATTATTTGTTAGCTTGGCGCGATTTTGTCGATGAAAGACCATCGGAAATTATATCTAAAAATAATCAAAGTAATCGTATATGGTTACAAAATGCCAAAATACTAATTGACCGTCGTCAAAATACGCAGCTATATTTGGCTTTAAATAAAGGTGGAGTTTTTAAGTTATTTCGCGATAATAAGTTAGTGGTTGCCGATACACAAATTTCTTTACAGTTAAGTGATAAAGGGAAAATTAAAAATGCGGTAGGACATTTAGTTTCACCTTATCGAATAAATATCAAGGATGACGATATTACTATTAGCGGAAATCTGGGATGGGCTAAACAAAAACAGATGACACCGCTCAATTTATTGATTCTCAGAGTTGTGATGTTAACTGTCGGAAGATTTTTCCCCGATTTAATTCGTAAGTTATTACAGCGTGTTTTAATTGTGGGAAAAAATGATGCACCTTTTTGGTTTACTCGTCGATTCTTTTGGAAGAATGATAAATGGTGCGTTGTTGATAAATTGGAAGCTAAAACTTGGGATAACGTGATTTCTGCTGGTATTGGCTGCGACCAAACTTCTATTTATGTTGTCATGAGTCGAACTTTTCAAAAAAGCCAATTACAACCTTGGTTAGATTTAACAGCAGAAGTTAATCAGCTTGCTAATTCTCAACCACTAAAAATCGAGCGTGAATTATAAGACTCTAAAAATGTAAATATATGAAAAAACTTATTTCTATCGCTGTCAGTCTGACAATTTTGATAATAATTTATTGGAAGATTGATTTCCCCAGACTTATAGAAGTATTCCAAAATAGCGATAAATTATGGATGACAATTAGCCTGGGGATGGTTGTACCCTTAACAATGTTAACAGCTTGGAGGTTGCAGCAGCTTACACCGAGTCGTACTCGTTTGGGATTTGGTGAAGCGAACCGTTTGATTTTAACTGCTAGCGTATTAAATATGGTATTACCCTCAAAAATGGGGGATATAGTAAAGGCTTATTTTATTAAAGAAAGAGGACATTTAGAAGGTTCGCTGTCTTTATCTTTAGTAGTTTTTGAAAAAGCTTGCGATATGCTATCGCTGCTGCTATGGTGTGCTTTTGGATTAACGCTTTACCCGCAAAAAGATTGGCTGTTTTGGATAATGACAGCTTGCGTGATTTCTGGTTTAATTATTGGATTATTATTAATTGCTTCCCGTCAATTTGCTAATTTAATATTCCAGTTTACAGGTAGAATCGCACCCAAGAAAATCTGTTCAAAAATAGCGAAGTTGCGGAATTCTTGGAATGAAATGCATAAATATTTTTGGAAAGATAAAAAACACCTGCTAAAAATTACTTTGACTTCAGTTTTTATCTGGTTCGGACATCTTCTACAAATTTGGTTTTTTACCTTTGCTTTGAAACAAATAGTTCCTTTGTTAGCGCATTTAGCATTAGCACCTCTAGCAATCTTGGCAGGTTTATTACCGCTTACTTTTGCAGGAGTTGGAACAAGAGATGCTGCTTTAATTGCTTTTTATCAACCATATATGAATGCTCCAACTGCTGCTGCTTTAGGTTTACTTTGTACTTCCCGATATCTACTACCAGCCCTTGGAGGACTTCCGTTTTTAGGTCAATATTTAACTACAATTAAAAAAATGCGTCAAACGCAAAAGAAATCTTGAATATATTTGTATTTCATTCCTCCAATTTTTTTATCGTCAATATATATCTAAATTTTTGACTCTCTATATAATTAACTAACAAAACATATAATATGCAGCAAAATATCTCTAAAGATTTAAATGAACGTGACAAACCACAAAATATTAAATTATTTTCATCAGATAAAGTATCATTTGTAATTATCTGCTTTGGTATTCTAATTAGATTGATTCAATATTTTTTCAATCGCTCATTGTGGGCTGATGAAGCTGTATTAGCATTAAATATTGTCAATCGCTCATATTTAGAACTACTACAACCTTTAGATTATGACCAAGGAGCGCCAATTGGTTTTTTGTGGATAGAAAAATTAGCAATTCAACTATTTGGTAATAATGAATATGCTTTAAGGCTGTTTCCATTGTTATCGAGCATACTTTCTATATTCATATTTTATAAGTTAGCAAAAATATTTTTGAGATTAGAAGCAGTACCTATAGCATTAGCTTTTTTTGTCAGTCTGAATTATTTACTTTACTTTGCTACAGAATTAAAACAATATTCAAGCGATGTTTTTATAGCATTGCTTTCATGTTTGATAGTTATACAAGTAGCTACCCAAAAACTCAACAAAATTAAAGTTGCTGTTTATTCATTATTAGGAGCTTTAACTATTTGGTTTTCTCATCCAGCGGTTTTTACTTTGGCAGGTGTTGGAAGCAGCTTTTTAGTGATTGATACGATTAAAAGGAAAAGAAAATCAAAAATATTCCAGAATTTATTTATTTACTCAACTTGGTTAATCAGTTTTGCAATCTTCTATTTTGTTTCCGTGCAAAGCTTAAATAATAACACTGACTTAATGACATCTTGGAGAAATGGTTTTCCATCATCATTTTATGATATTAATTGGGTCTTTAATGCACTAGGTAAATTTTTCTATAAACCATTAGGTTTTGTGGGAATAACTGATGGATTAGCTATTTTTGCTTTTATTGTTGGCAGCATATCATTATTTCAGCGTCAAAAAAATAAACTGTTTATACTTTTATCCCCGCTCATCGCAACATTATTTGCATCTTTTTTACACAAGTTTCCTTTTCGTAATCGTTTGGTTTTATTTTTAACTCCTTTCTTTATTTTATTGATTGCAGAAGGGATAGATTATTTGATTCAAAGAAGGGGTTTGAAAAAGACTTTTATCCCAGGTATCTTACTTTTAGCAGTACTGCTTTTTCACCCAGTAACTACTGCAAGCAATTTATTAATTCAGCCATACCAGCGAGAAGAAATAAAACAAGTTATTAACTATGTAAAATCCAATCAGCAACCCGAAGATACTATATATATATTTCAGCGGGGACATTATCAATTTCTGTATTATGCTGAAAAATATGGTTATAAGTCAGATGATTATATTATTGGTGTAGATGATTTAGATAAATATGATGGTAAAAAACTATCAGCAGCAGAAGAGGAAAGATACGAACAAGATTTAAATAAATTACGCGGGAATCAACGAGTATGGCTGATTTTCTCTCATGCTCACGTTGGTAGTGAAAATGAAATGATGAAATCTTATTTAGATAAAATAGGTAAAAAAATAGATTTATTTGAAACTGTGGGAGCATTTGTCTATTTATATGATTTATCCTAAGTTTACAAGAAATATTCTAAACATAAATCTTTAGATGTAAGTTAATAATGTAGCTTTAATTTTGTTGTGCAAAAATAATAATCTAAATAAAGCTGCTTATTCTTAATAAAATTTAAAATAGTTTTTAGCAGAGTTAGTTAATGACAAATCTTACTTTATCAAAAAAGCCAACTCAAACTCATAAAAAAAATAATGTTCGTAAACTTATTGCGGTTTTACTTGTTATCGGAATATTTTTCCGGTTTTATAACTTAGACCAAAAGGTTTACTGGTACGATGAAACGATGACTTCTTTACGCATTTCCGGATATACAAGTACGGATTTTATAGAAGAAGTTTATAACGGTGAGGTGATAAGTGTTGGAAACTTGCTGGAAAATTATCAATATCCGAATGATAATAAAAACCTCAACGATAGCATTAAGGCTTTAGCTGCTCATCCAGAACATTCGCCTTTATATTATCTAATGGCTCGATTCTGGCTGCAAGCATTTGGTAATTCAATATTTAATATTAGATTATTATCTGCTTTCATTAGTCTACTTGTATTCCCTGCGATTTATTGGTTATGTTTGGAACTATTTAATTCCCAGCTAATTTCTTGGGTCGCAGTTTCGTTGATAGCTATTTCACCTTTTCATGTTTTATACGCTCAAGAAGCGCGAGAATATAGCTTATGGACTGCGAGTATTTTACTATCTTGTGCAGCACTCCTGTGGGCAATTAGAACAAAGAAAATACTTCCTTGGATAACCTACGGTATTACAGTGTCCTTGGGACTTTATACTCATCCATTTTCTGCATTTGTATTTGTAGGACATGGTATATATGTTTTAGCTCAGGAAAAATGGCGTTTCAATAAAACTTTTATAAACTATGTTCTTTCCAGTCTATTTGGAATAGTATTGTTTCTTCCTTGGTTGTTAGTAGTAATTGCTAATTTTTCTGACCTTGTAGAAAATACAGAACACGTGAATTTAGTTCGTAAGGGATTTTTACCTTTATTTTGGGGACAAAATCTCAGCCGAATTTTTATCGACTTAAACCAAGGTTTTAGTCCTTTTAGTCCGCTGCATTATTTAAGTGCATTTTTGACGGGATATGCATTATATTATTTATGCAAAACTTCCCCGAAAGCGGGATTATTTGTTATTACTTTAATCGGAGTAACTGGAATAGCTTTAATAGCACCGGATATTATATTATCAGGTCGTCGTTCTAGTATTGCTCGCTATGCATTTCCTTGTTACTTGGGAATTCAAATCGCGGTTTCATATTTAATCGTTAATAAGTTAAATAAAAATTATCAAAATATTAAAGCATTAAAAAAATGGCGGTATATTGCTATCGCTCTGATTGTCAGCGGTATTCTATCTTGTGCAGTTAGCTCTCAAATTCCTACATGGTGGAATAAAAGCGCTTCTAAAACTCGCCATAACCCCGAAGTAGCTAGTATTATTAATCAGTCAGAAAATCCCTTGGTAATTAGCGATATTCGTCCTGGTGAATTACTTGGTTTAACTCATTCATTGCAAAATACAGTTAATATTCAACTTGTATCATCAGAAAATATTGTTCAAATACCTCAGAATTTTCAAGAAGTTTTTATCTATCGTCCTTCTGATGAATTAAGAGCAAAATTTGAAGCGCAATATAATATAGAAAAAGTTCAGTCTTGGTTATGGAAATTGAACAAATAAAAATAAACCATGAAAATAAAAAATAGAAAATATAAATTATCTAATATCTGACTATGTTAACCAAAACAAAGCTGCACAAAAGCTTGTTTCCTGTCAATACAAAGATGTCTAAAAACCAATTAATCTTTTGGTTTAGCTTGAGCATGACTTTC
>CAKZYM010000011.1 GCA_937884685.1 uncultured Calothrix sp. | reverse complement strand
CCTGACTAAATCTGGCTCAAAAGTCCGTAAACCGTAAAATTTTCGCTCCAAAACTGACTCTGGCTGTCCTGAAAAACCATAATCTTTTTCAGATAGCTCTTGACAAATTACCATTGCCGTATATTTTGGCGACAGAATAATTAAATGCCATTCTTCGGCCACTGGGTCTTCTGGTGTGATAGATACCAAGTCTACATTAGGTAATTTGCTGGTAGGATGTTCCAACCAGCCGCTATCAGGAGCTGCCATAATCGCAACTTGATGCGAACATTTAGCAATATCTGCATAACGTTCGGCTTCTTCTAGATACCACTTACCTTGTTGAAAAGCAGTGATAACTAAAGGTTTACTATCATCCTCTAATATATAGTCTTCTAAAGCATGGCAAAGAGCCACCAACGTATTCTTGAAATAAACGCCGTATCTAATCGGTCTTTTGCTATCTTGATGGGCTTTTTGTAACCTTTGAAGTATTGAGCCTTCTAACATTGGGTTTTATCGTTGATTTTATAAAAAAATCTCAAATGGATTTCGAGCAATTTTAACACCGCTATAGGTATAAAAGGATTTATTCGCCATAATTATTAATTATTCTTGAAAAACCCTAAAAATATACATAAATAGCCCTGTTATGACTTTGAGTCCGAATCTTTCCAACTATTTGTTTCGGCTTTACCTCCTTAGTTTTTTACTGCTCCCTTACTGTGTTTACAGTAGGGTGAACTATGCCGCCCTACTGCAAAGTTATCATACACTAGCCAACTGCTTTGGCTTTGTTTTTATTGGTGCTGTAAGTGCTTCTTCTAAATCAGCACAACCAAGTTTCTCTTCTAAGATTTTGAGAACCTCGCGTCCGAAATCATTGGGATTTTCTCGCGTTGCTTTTAAGCAAACTTCACCGAAAAAAGAGCCTAATGGTTCGGGATTCCATAGTAATTTTCTAGCATTCCACGGAGCTAGCAGCATAGGGTTATAACCCTTATTGAGAATACCTTCTTTAAAAGCGTATTCTTCTAAATGAGTATGGGGTTGTAATCCAATAAAGAAAATTGCCGGTTCGACTTTATCTACTCCGAAAATTCGTTCTAATTCGCGATGGTAAGCGATGGTTTGACGAATAGTTTCGGGACGTTCATCTATTACATTGAAAGAATAGTTAACCGAAACTAAATCATTAAATCCTGCTGCTTTTAAATCGCGACAGTTTTGTAAAACGGTTCGCAGATTGTAACCCATCCGCATTTTTCGTACTAATTCTTGAGAACCGCTGGTAATACCGATTTCAAAATAATTCATCCCGGTTTTTACCATCAAATCGCATAGCTTCGGAGTCAAATTATCGGCACGGATATAAGCAGCCCAATTAATATCCGTCATTCCAGAGTCAACGATTTTTTCTAATAATTCCACAGCATCATCCATAAACTTTCGTGCTGGGATAAATTGAGCATCGGTAAACCAGAATTTACGAATTCCTCTATCGTAAAGCTGTCGCATTTCCGCAATGACTTCATCAGCAGGGTTAATCCGCACCTGCTTACCTTCCACTACCGTGTAAACGCAATAGCAGCAATTATGAGGACAACCGCGCTTAGTTTGTACACCAATGTAAAAGTCTTGCTCTTGCAGATAATAGTTAAAATCGGGCCAAATGCTTTCGATATAGTCGTAGTCACAAGCGCTTTTTTCAACTGGAGTCGGTTCTTCGTGAATCAAGCGCTGACGTGGTTGAGTTTCTCCGACAACATAACAGCGTTCGTCCCTGAATTCTTTACCACTGAGCAGTTTTTCTAATAAAGTTTCCCCTTCACCAACGGAAACAATAGAACCTTTTGGTAAATTGTTGCTCAACTGCTCGTAATAAACGCTAACTGCACCACCACCAATAACGACACGGACATCTTTATTGTATCTACGAGCGCGTTTCAATCCACGTTTAACCAAAGCTTCGTTTCGCCAAAGTTCTGTGTAAAAACCTTTGAGCATTTGCACTCCACCCAAAGCTCCATGCAGTTTCACAAAGGGGTTCTTCGCGTAGAAAATTTCAAAAGAATACTGCAAAGGATTTCCACCTCGTCCACCAACTGGAGCAAAAATATGAATATCGCGCCAAGAATAAATCAATAAAGTTGGCTTGAATTCATCAATACAAGCATCCAGGGCAGACTTATAATCTAAGGGTGGTACCGTTCCCAAATCAAAAATCCGCTGTTCGACATTCTCAAATAGCTTGTGGACATGGTCCGCAAGGTAGACAACCCCAATCGGAAAAATCGGGTTACAGGGAAGACGAACGTAGAGAATTTTATTTTCCATAGTAGGTGTTTCAACTTCCATCTTGCTGTTATCAAGGAAAAAAGAGAGCGATTATATCCGCTTTAAAACTACGTATTTAAATTAGTTTTCTGTCGTTGACGACAATCGTACTTGAGCTTTTACTCATTTATGAATAAACCTAGACTGTCGCTCGAAGCGCCCAAACCGTAGGTAAAAACCTCTATCAATAATTTGAAAGATAATACGCTCTAAACGAATACTCGTAAGTTTTTACCGGAATTAGGCATGCATTGAACTGGCCAACTTTTAGCTCGTCAAAACTTGTATTGACAGACTTGCGGCTTACCGCAGTTGACGCAGATGCTTTATGAAAATCAACTTCATATACCTTTACGATAACATCCACTTCCTTCATCAGACCCATTTGATCTACTAATCATATGTAGTAATGAGGGGTAGGGAGATTGGAAGATAGGAGAAAAAAATCTAAATTAACATCCAACCTGGAAAACAAAATCCTTGTTTTCGGATTTTCGTCACTCTTCAATACCATTAATTGACCAACTACTAATTACTCATTGTGACGGCTTTTATATTGGTGAGAATTAACTACTTGCAATCATTATTGTAGATAAATTCAATACTCTATATTTCTATAGTATAAAACTCATCAAAATGGATGAGATAATTCTGTAAATTTTATAAAAATATTCTCATAATAAAGACATAATGTATGATTGCAAAAAAGGCATATTTTTTTACAAAAATTTCATATCTGG
>CAKZYM010000010.1 GCA_937884685.1 uncultured Calothrix sp. | reverse complement strand
TTTATTATCTAATCGAGGAGTAACGTCATACTTTTGGGCTATTGTTTGCAAATCTTGCTGCAATTCCTCAGCAGGAATATCTTCACGGAAGTCCAGCACAATCGTTTCAAATTCACCACGAGTTGCGAGTCCCTTTACGTTAACAAAAGTTAACAATGCGAAACTCAACCCGATGACAAATAAGCAAGATAATATGAGTTTTTTCATTTGATTTTTAAAGGTCGCTCTTTGTCAGTTTGAACACTACCATAGCTTATACAAAATCAGCTTTGCCGTCAGAGGTTAAGATATCTAACTTTCTGAGCAAAATCTGACTTTTGTAAGCCCCTTTGTTTTCAGTATTTGACAATCCAAATCCCATATTTTCTTTATTGTTACGCAAGTTTTGTCCAATTTGGGTATTTGAAGCAAAAATTAAGGTTGAACTACAGGTTATTTTATGGAACGCGGACTTTTATGGCTGCCTTTGCTAGTGGCATTTTTCTGGCTAGCTTGGCAAGGTTCTAGAGAGTATAAAAAGGTTGAAGCTTACCGCATTTGGGCAGAAAACTTTGACCGAGCAAAATATGATATTTACTCAGTTTTAGCTCAAAAAGGAAACGACATTACTTGGGGTAAACCTACAGTTAAAGGTATCGTAGATTTAGAAACTTTTTCTTTAAGCGATGTCAGTAATATAAATCTTTTGATAGATGACAAAGCTATTAATATAGATGAATTACCTAGAAAAGCTAAAAAGATTGAATTAGAGTTCGTATTTTCCGAAACTTCAACTTCACATAAAGTTTATGTACCTTTTACGGAAATACCCTTAGCTGGAGAATGGGGTAAGTTTTTGCAAGGTGAGTTACAAAAAATTGAAAACGAGTAGGAAAAAAGGAATAGGGAATAATTGAAGGGGAATAGCGAAAAGAATTCAAGTTCAAATTTGTATTTATCTGCATCAAACCTGTACGCAACTTCCTTATGCTCTACAAAGATAAGAACAGGTTTATATTTAATTGAACTTCCATGTACTGAAGAAGTGTTCGCTATTCCTTACTTCCTAGTCCCTCCATAAAAATTAAATTTGAAATTGTAATATCCTGGACGAGATCAAACTGCATCCAATCATGTATTTTAAGGTCATAGTTTATAATCCCTATTTTAAATAGATTAATGAATACCACCAAAACATCCAAGGTACCCGTTGCTTTAACTATTGCTGGTTCCGATAGCGGTGGTGGTGCGGGGATTCAGGCTGATTTACGCACCTTCGCTTTCCATTGCGTCCACGGTACCAGTGCGATTACCTGTGTTACTGCACAAAATACTTTAGGAGTAACCCGAGTTGATGCAATGGCTAAAGAAACTATTGAGCTTCAAATAAAAGCTGTATGCGAAGACATAGGGGTACAAGCAGCCAAAACTGGAATGTTGCTCAATCAGGAAATTATTGAGACTGTTGTCAAACAAATAGATACTTTGCAAATTCCCAATTTAGTAGTAGACCCTGTTATGGTGTCGCGGACGGGGGCACAATTGATTGATGATGAAGCCGTAAAAACTCTTCGCGATTCTCTCATACCTTTGGCTACAGTATTGACTCCTAACCGATATGAAGCACAAATTCTTAGCGGTTTAGAAATAAAGTCTCTTGATGATATGAAAGCAGCAGCCCAAACAATTCATGAAAAATTGAAAGTTAAAGCCGTTTTAGTTAAAGGTGGTGGAATGCAGGGAAGTTTACGCGGAATCGATATTTGGATTGAAGGCAAAAATCTCGAAACTCTATTTACACAACTAGTTGCAACCAAAAATACTCATGGAACAGGTTGTACTTTATCAGCTGCGATCGCCGCGAATTTGGCACGAGGGGACAGTCTATTTAAAGCTGCACGTCAAGCAAAAGAATATGTTTCCTATGCATTAAACAATGCTTTAGATATTGGTAAAGGACAAGGACCTGTAGGTCACTTTTTTCCTTTGTTAAAGAAATAATACATAATATTTCTAGAATAAGTTTAAATAGTGACTTTGTTAGTGGAAAATGTCTCCTTGACACATTGAAAATCTACTCTTTAATGATAAGTTTACTGATATAATTCCTCAGTTATTGCTCAGTAAACATATTTTTTGTGTTTAAGGCTTTCTTATATTATTCTCAGGTATGTTGAATATTTTTTAGTAGAACATTTTATATATTTGCAGATAATAGTTGTGGTCAACCAGAATAGCGTTAACTTTTGAGACTAAATACTTATGCGAACATTTACAGATTCTGCCTACCAACAACCAGCCGCAACAGGGAATCAAGCTTACTCAGCTTCTGTACCGTTGAGCGTGTATCGCGAATTAGCCGCAGAGCTACAAGCAACACAAGCTGCAATACATCAACTCAATCAACAAAATGAACATTTAGCACAAGAAAATCACGTACTTCGTCAAGAAATCGCTAAAACCGTTAATGCTGTCATACATTTACAGAATGCAGTTAATTATTCTGCGAATGCGGCTTACAGTAACACGGTTAATACTTCTTTTAATCAAACATTATCTTCGGAAACTAGAGAGAAAAGACAGACTTCTGGAAACAAGCAATATAGGCATCAAAATGTACCTCCAAAGCGAGTAAAGCGTCCTCGTCCACCAGCTCCACATCAAGTTACTGAATATTTTGAGCCTTTACCAGAACCAGTATTTATAGAAGAAGAACAAGCAAGCTATTATTATGAAGACGAATCAGAATTGTCGCAAGTTAGTGGCTGGTGGTTAATTTTCGCAATCGTTACTATTATCGTTATGGGTTTTGGAGCCGGTTATGTCGTTGTACGTCCTCTTTTAGAAAATCATACTCGTTGACGATAATTAGATTTTAGATTTCATATTTTAAGTTAAAGTCTCAAGTTGGAAATTATTTGAAAGGCTAAAAAATATGATAAAAGTATTTGTATATAATCTTTAAACATGAAATACCATATTTAAATTACCAATAAAGTCAATAATTAAGTGAAAAAACTGATTAACTTAGTATTAAATTAAATTTATATAAATTTCTATCATCAGATAAAATTAGA
>CAKZYM010000009.1 GCA_937884685.1 uncultured Calothrix sp. | reverse complement strand
TAAAAGTAATTATTTCCAATGTATAATCTAATGTCAATCTTAGGGGGGATGACTTTTTCTGGCAAATTTTAGGATGCTAGCAAACTGAAGAATTAAAACCTACCGTGCATCGAGCGTATAGTTAATCACATTTATTTTGGGGTAGGGTGTGAAGAAGATTGCGGGATGGAAAATCTTATTAGGAACTATAGGAACTATAAGAAAGTATGAAACCTTTGGAAGAAGAGAACAATAATGTTTCGCTTGAAACTGGACAAATGGTATCAAGCCGAGATATCAATAAGCCTGTGGGATATCGTAATCCTGAAATTCAGGAAAACAATAGTTTAGGTAAAGTTAGAGATATTTTAGTTGGTTCCCAAATGCGGGAATTAGACAAAAAGTTTTCTCGTTTGGAAGAGCGTTTGGTTAAAGAATGTAGTGATTTGAGAAATGAAACGAGGAAGCGGCTAGATACATTAGAAAATTATATTAAGGAAGAAGCAGATTCTTTAAGCTCTAGAGCAAAAAATGAGCAAGTAAAACGCGATGAAGCGGTAAAAGCTATCAATGAAGAACAAAGAAAACTTGCCGAATCTTTAGAGCAAAAGATGGATGAAATTGACGAACAAGCAAGTAAAATTCAGCGAGAGCTACGTCAACAAATTTTCAGTCAATCTCAAACTTTACACGATGATATTAGACAAAAATACGAAGAAATTTTAGCTTTACTAGAGCGAGAGACTTACGAGCTTAAGAATGAAAAAACAGACCGGAATCAATTAGCGGCTTTATTCTCGGAATTAGCATTACGTTTGAATTCTCAATAGTTTTATATCAAAGCCCAGTTGATTTTAGATTTTGGATTTTGGATTGAATACAGTTAAAGGTAAAATCAAGAACTTTCAAGTAAGACAGTTTGAAATAGGTAAAAATCTATGCTCTGTATGGCAGAAATACTCTTAAATTCCAGAATTAAGGAAAATCTAAAATCAATTGGTTTCTTATTTGAATCTACTTATCAATATATAAATATGATAATTTAGCAATGAGTGATAAAAATGGTAATCGATTCGCGGAAGAGTCCTTAAATAATAATTATATTGAAGATAATAAACAATTAACCGAGTTAGGTAAATTAAGTGAATTACGGAGTTTACTTTTAGGGATTGAAGAACCTCAGCTAAATCGATTTTACGAAAAACTTGATAATCCGCAAGTGGATGCTGAAGACATTAGTGGAATGCTCCCAGAAGCTATTGTTTTACGGACAATGAAGGATGAGCAGCTATCAGAAGCTATGGTTCCAACTGTTGAGCAAGCGATTCAGTCTTCGGTGAAGAAAGACATTAACATACTTTCTCAAGCTATTTTTCCGATTATTGCTCCTGCTACGAGAAAAGCCATAGCTTCCGCTTTGGATGAGATGCTACAGTCGTTCAACTATGCTTTGGAACACAGTCTTTCACCGCAAAGTTTGAAGTGGAGAATAGAAGCTAAACAAACGGGTAAATCATTCGCAGAAGTTGTATTATTGCGGACACTGGTTTATCGAGTGGAGCAAGTATTTTTAATTGACAAACAAAGTGGATTGATGCTTCAGCACGTTGTAGCTCCCAAGATAGAAGCGCAAGACCCATCTTTAGTTTCGGCTATGTTGACAGCAATTCAAGATTTTGTCAAAGACTCGTTTAACGTCCGAAAACATGAGGGATTGCATACTTTAGAATTTGGTGAACTGACTATTTGGATTGAGCAAGGACCAAGTAGCGTTTTAGCGGGTATTATTCGCGGAAATGCACCAGAAGATTTAAGGTTAGTATTCCAAGATGCGATAGAAAAAATACATTTACTCTTAGGTAGAGAATTTAAGAATTTTTCTGGTGATACAGAACAATTTGCAGCGAGCAAACCTTATTTAGAAACTTGTTTGGAATCTCACTATAAGAATCAGAATAAAACAAGGTATATTTATGCGTGGGCTTCTGTGGGTGTATTAGCGATAGCGTTGGGTACTTGGGGATTTTTTGAATATCGAGAAAATAAACGCTGGAATAATTATGTACAAAAATTGCAAGCTCAACCAGGAATTGTAGTAACTAAAACAGGAAAAAGAAACGGAAACTATTTTGTTGCAGGTATGCGCGACCCGTTAGCAATTGAACCAAAAAGTTTGATTAAACAAGCAAAGCTCAATCCAAAAAAGCTTGATTTTCAATGGCAGCCTTTTTTATCTTTAGAACGTAAGTTTGTGATTAAAAGAGCTAAAAAAATATTGCAAAATCCCAAAACAGTTACTTTCAAACTAGATGATAGCGGTGTTCTCAAAGCTATGGGTTCTGCTACTCGCGAGTGGATTTTATCAGCAAGAGAAAAAAAACCATCCCTTTCTCTTCTAGGTATTACTAGATATCAAGATAAAAGCTTAAAAGATTTAGATATTGACCAGCTTAATACTTACAAAAAAGAAATTGAAGAAATATTAGTGTTGTTTGAGCAAGGTAGAACTAAACTTTTAACTGGTGAAATAGAAAAGCTATCAACATTATCGTCAAAATTACAAAATCTTATTGATGCAGGTAACTCTTTAGAAAAAGATGTGTCAGTTGAAATTTCAGGACATACAGATACAGAAGGAGACTTTGAAGCCAATATCAAACTTTCTCAAAAACGTGCCCGAAGCATTCTTAACTATCTTACATCTCAAGGTATAGATAAAAATAAATTGACTATAAAAGCATTAGGTGACCAAAATATTTTACGTCCCGAATCAACTCCAGAAGATAAAAAAGTCAATCGGAGAGTGTCATTCAAAGTTATTATAGACGACGTTGCTAAGTAAAGGAGTATAAAAGCTCAATGCTCCAGAAAAAAATCTGTATGGTGGGTGCGTTCGCTACCGGTAAAACAAGTTTAGTAGCTAAATTCGTTTACAGCATATTTTCTGAAAAATATCAAACTACTGTGGGGGTCAAAATTGATAGAAAAACAGTAAAAGTAAAAGAACAAGAATTAAACCTGATTTTGTGGGACTTGTATGGAGAAGACGAGTTTCAAAAATTAAGAATTTCTTATCTAAGGGGTTCATCTGCTTTTCTACTAGTCGTCGATGGGACGCGGAAAAGCACTTTACAAACAGCTTTGGAGTTACAGCAAAGAGTTGAAGGGTCTATAGGTAAAGTACCTTTTATTTTAGTGTTGAATAAATGGGATTTACAAGATGAATGGGAATTAGATGCTGAAAGCATCGAAGCTATTGAAAGTAAGGGGTGGATTGTGATTAAAACTAGTGCAAAAACCGGATTAAATGTAGAAGAAATTTTTTACACACTTGCTACCAAAATATTGGAAGGATAAATATATGGATATCCCTTTCCCAGTTAGTAATTATCTGATTGATTTTATGAGAGAAACTCGTTCTCTAGCATATCTTTTTGTGGGTAAAGATGGCTGTTTAAGCAGTTGGGGTGGAAAGTTAAATGAATATGGAATAGCCAATTTACACCAGGGAGAAGATGCTAGTCAGCAAATTTTACTTCTTGAAGGACTTCTACCACTTGATGGCTTTCCATTATTTTTACCCTGTGTCAAAACCGAGCGTGGAGTTTGCGCTGATGTACATTTATTTCCAGAAAAGGAAGGAGATTGGGTATTATTATTAGATGCAACTTGGGATGAAATGCAAATATTTAAAGTTCAACAGGAAGTAAACTCCGCTAGTTTAATGCAGCGGAAATAATAGTAATATTATGTCTGTAATAAATATATACTCAAAATTTTTAAAATATTGCAGAGAGCGACTGTTGAATTATGAGTAAATCTATAACCTCTGATATTTTTGCTGCTTTAAATATTTTAGTTTTAGAACGTCTTGATGTTGGTAAATTTAAATTTACGGGAAGTTACCCCAAATGGATTAGACGATTTTGTCGTAAAAAACTAGAACCGGAAATGGAAATTTTAATCCCTGAAGAAGAATTTCCTTTTGTGGAAAATTTTTTAGTTGATGCTGAAGAATATTGGCAAGATAACGATGAAAAACCTCTTAAATCTGGGATATGGAGTGATTTAGATATATCTGGTAGGGAATTTCATTTTGAAGCTTCCGCTTTACTTATAGATGGAAAAAAAATATTGCTTATCGAAATGATGAGTGATTCTTATGTAGAAAAACAAAACTTGATTCAGCAAGCAAGAGAAAATAAGCTTAATTTTCAAAACGTAATTAGAGAGAAGCAGAAAAAAGAAGTTTTAATTCACTGCATTATACATGATGTCGCCGGACAGTTAAGCGGTATTAACTGTTGTTTAGCTCTATTAGAATTAGAAAATTTGACGGAAAAAGGTAAAAAACGTTTAGAAATTGGTAGAAAGCAAACTATTCAACAAGAAATTTTAATTCGACAGATATTAAATACATTTTCTACAGAAGTTGAATCATTGGAAAGCTTTACAAATGGTATTGACGAACCACCAGATGTTTTAGCCTCAGCACGTAATGTTGTTGAATTGCTAACACCAACTTTTGTACTAAATAAAATGCACTTACAACTGTTTGAGGATATAGATACTTCTGCTAATTGGCAAATAGTTGGTGACAAATCACGTTTAGATAGAATATTCGCGAATTTAGTAGAGAATGCTTTTCGTCACAGTCCCCAAAACTCTACCGTAACCGTAAGATTAGAGCAAGAAGACGATTTTATTATGATTAGTGTGGAAGATGAAGGAAGCGGTGTACCAGAAGAAATAGCAGATACTCTATTTCAAAAATTTACTCAGGGAAACAATAGTTCAGGTAAATCCGGACTCGGACTTTATTTTTGTAAAATTACAGTCGAACGTTGGGGAGGAGAAATTGGATTTACACCCCGTAAAGATGGAGGTTCTCGGTTTTGGTTTCGTTTGTTGAAAGCTAATAGAAATTAGGGAATGGGGCATTGGGCATGGGAGAATAGTAAAAGATTAGTAATTGATAATTGTTGATTGGTAATTAGTAACTATTATCCTCAATCTAAAATCTAAAATCTAAAACTATTATCCTCAATCCAAAATCATTTAATTCCTAACTCCTAACTCTTGACTCTCAATGAAAATCCAAAATCCAAAAT
>CAKZYM010000008.1 GCA_937884685.1 uncultured Calothrix sp. | reverse complement strand
GCAAGTAGCGAGTAGAAAGTAGCAAGTAGCAAGTAGTGAGTAGAAAGTAGAAAGTAGTGAGTAGAAAGTAAATCATTTCTTATGGTTACTATCATCTCTGTTGCTCAATCAGCAATTTATTACTTGCTACTCGTTACTAAGGTGACGTGCAACCAAATTGGATAATGTAAAAATTTGAAAAGTTTGTAGTGCGCTCTTCGTAGCGTGTCCGTCAGGACATGCATCTTGCACGAAGCGTCCTGCACAAACTAAATGCGTAGCAACTTAGCTACTTATTACTTATTACTCGGTACTTGCTACTCATTACTTGCTACTCATTACTCGCTACTCGCTACTCGCTACTCCTTCCTTGTGACAATATATTACTTGCTTATAGGGGGGAGTAATTTGCTACATTAGAATACAATGTCAAAATTAATCTGCATCAATTGTGAGAAGAGTGATTTGATTCAAAATGACTGCTTGATGACAATTGTTTAGAAGTGTATTGGATTTGTTAATTTTTCAAATTCAATTGTTTCGCTGATAACGAGTGTAAGTCAACAAAACCGATAATTATTAACCTATATCGGAAAAAGTATGCCTTGCCTAAAGGACAAGATTTTGTTAAGACAGCATCAATAATGAAGAATTATACCGTTGTGTCTGCTTTAAAATTGAAGCTGGTGGGTGAAGAGTGATGCATGAAGCCCAAACCCCGGATGATGGGGCTAATATTAAAAATTTAAATTCTGTTGATTCCTCGCGTTCGTCTGAAGGGACAGCTAATCCTTTTAATTCGATTTTGGCTGGCGAATATAAAGCAAAAGAATTACTATTGCTGGCTCCAGCTAGGGATGAAGCGCTGTCGTCCCCAACTGTGGATTATCCGGAGGAAGATGTAGCCGCAGAACATATTGATACACAAGTCGAAATTATTATTGATTCTAATTTGAATCAGTCCTCTCAATTCAATGAGGAAACTGACTTGGGAACTGATTCGGACTCGGACTGGGTTGCTGAACCTAACGTTGAAGAACAGCAAATAGTCAATGCAGAATTTGAGCAACTTCTGACATTAAATGAAGAATTACGGAACGCTAACAACCAACTATACGAGCAAGCAGAGCAACTTACTAACGCTTTAAGCGAATCAGAAGCAACTTTGCAGCAACAAAGAAAGCGTTCAACTGTTGCAGAATCAATGTTAAAACAGCACACTCACGAGTTAAATGCTGCTCAAGCACAGATACAGTCTCTGTTTGAACAGTTAGAAAGCTCCGCACAAAACCTTCAGCGTCAAGAAAGTTTGGCTGAGTCATATCGAGGACAGCTTGAATTTAATCAGCAACGTCTGGCTCAATTGGAACGCGAATGTGCTTTGATACAAGGTAAATACAGCGAACAAACTAGGCTTTTATCGCAATCGGAGAATGCTTGTCGCGAGTTACGTACCAGACTCAAGCGTCAGCAGCGTCAAACTTTACAATTTAAAGCGGCTTTAGAAAAGAGCTTGGAAACATCAGTTCCCGGTTACGATACCCCCGACGATAGCGACAGCGATTTTCTCGATATAAAAAATAATTCCCGTTTAAATAAATCTCATCGAACTCAACCCATAAGCAGTATACAGTCGATTCAACCTTGGTCGGCTCCTCCAGAGTCTTACAAGACACGAAATGACTTTTGGGAAGAAACGCTTACCACATATCCAAGCAAGGATAGCGAGAGTTTGACTCCCGAAGTTTCTTCTACTTGGGAATTTACAGCTAATCCTGACATAACATCAGAAAATACGAGCCAAAGTCCAACAGAAGATTTGGTAAATAATGATTTAATCGATATTGGCTCATCTGAGGATTTAACAACTGGTAATCAAGTAGTTCCTCCATCGGAATCATCAGAGGACTCTGACTTAACAACTATTAATGAAGTAGCTCCTCTATCAGAATCATCAGAGGACTCTGACTTAACAACTATTAATGAAGTAGCTCCTCTATCAGAATCATCAGAGGACTCTGACTTAACAAATGTTAATGAAGTAGCTCCTCTATCAGAATCATCAGAAAACTCTGACTTAACAAATGTTAATCAAGCAGTTCCTCCACCAGAATCATCAGACTTAGAAGAAAAATTAGAAACCGTTATCCAGGAATTTTTTGCTTCTCAGACCGAACCCACATCTCCACAATTCCCCCAAGAGCAAAGTAAAGAAACCCCAGAAGATGTAAATTCTACCTGGACAACTATTATCGAACCTCGTGGAACAGATAATGATGAGGTGGTAAACGTTGAAACTAATCAAAATTCCTTTACCGAGGATGAGCAGACCGTAAGTTTTACCTCATCCATGAGTTACGTCAACAACGATGAAACTCAAGATTATTGGGAAGAAGTTTCGCATTATCCAGCTTTCGACTTATCCGAAAATGCCTCAGCTTTCGAGATAACAAGCGATACAGATACAGATACCACATCTCCTTCACCATTAATTTACCCCAAACGTCCACCTAAAGGACGAAAATCACTTGCATCTGTGGAATTACCAAAATTTCCCCACAAAGATGATGAGAAAAAGTGATGGAAGGTAAGAGGAGGAGACAAGGAGAAATAATTATTAACTCATAACTCCTAACTCCTAACTCCTAACTCTTAATTCCTAACTCCTAACTCCTGACTATTTACTTACAACCCTGACTTGATTGCTTTCGACTTTGGGTTGATAATTTTGGTTTTTGGTAAGTGGTTTACCAGCGTTTAGTGCATAATTTATGGCTAAAAGTCGCAACCACAGTGCTGGAAAGCGGGGTTCTAACTTTGACTGCATCTGAGTCACAAGTTTCCCAAACCATGTACCAAATACAGCACTAACTATACTATGCCGAGTGAAGTCTATATAGTTACCAACCCATCTAAGTAAATCTTTTGCACCCGCAAGTTGCCAAATCCACAACAGTAGTGCGGGATTTTTCTTGGCTGCTTTTAATGCAAGTCGGTTAAAGGTTGATAAATCAAACCTATCTTTAATGAAGTTATCTGCTACTTCTTCTGGTTCGTCTGCTAATAACCCAAAAAAGTTATTCAGCATAGCGTTGACGCGTTCTGGTGGTATAAATTTTCCGGTGGGAACCATCATACCTTTAGAGAACATCCAGGTTACAGCAATATTATTTTGGAATGCACGAATTTGGTTTAAATGTTTGGCTGAAAGTAAGTCGTGTTTGAGCGCTGTATCTAAAAGTTTGGTTAATCTTTCGAGATTACGGACTAAGGAACCAAAACCAGTAAATACCAAAGGAGACTGGAGCGATGCTGCATCACCAATGGATATTAAACGATTATAAGCAACAGTTTTGTCTCTACTTCCAACACTGAAATGTCCTGGTATATATCCAAACGTTGGCTTTTTCCACTTTAGTTTATCCATATCGCAGCGCCGATATTCTGGCAAAATTGTGAAAAAGTCTTCGTACATCTCCAGCAACGAGCCGGGATTCTCTGCATTGACCTGGTGATAATGAAATAGGTAAATCGTCAGTTCTTCATTTTCTCCGGGAAATAATTCCCAAATTAACTGTCTTCCCCGCGAAATATCTCCATGACTGTTAAGAACGTCACCGTATGTTGCATCCCAAACTTGTGCTTCAAATCCGCTTTCAACAACGGCTCCGACTGTCGGACATACACTATCAAAAGCCCGTTCTGGGTTAAGCTGCCAAGCAATTGGTGAAGCCGTTCCCATTGCATCTACTAGCAATCTTCCACTAACTTGTTTAGTTGTTTGTGATGGTAAATCTTTAACCGTCAAAATAACTTGAGATGCATTTATATCAGCTTTGATAAACTCTGTTTCATCCCAGATATCACCACCCGCACTTCGTAGTTTTTCACCGCACAATTTTAGTAATTTTTCTGAATCTAAGGCTATATTTAAAACAAGGGGCGTATGTAGAATAGGCGCTTTCAGTTTATCGGGAATATAAGCATCAAAAAATTTATTAAATCCGTCTTTATATTCTCGGGCAATAATTGATTCCACTTCAGCAGAAGTCAATAAACCCAAATTTACCAAACTTTGAATTTCTAAACGGGAAATATTCCACTCCCGATTCATCTTTCCAAAGGGTAAACGTTCCAGCAACAATACTTTATAGCCCAACCTAGCCATCACAGCCGCATGGATAACTCCTAACGCACCACCGATATAGATTAGGTCGTAGTTAGGAGTGGGGGAATGGGGGAGGGGGAGAGGGGGGGAGTGGGAGAATATAACTTGCTTCGGTTTCTGGGGATTTCTTACACCTTCGCGCCAACGTTGTTCCCACCAGTAAGCACGTGTTAAATCATATTCTCCGTTAGGCATTTTCTGAAAATACTTAACGGTGAGAGGATAATCAGCAGCTAGCTCTTCAAAAATTGATTTTTTGGACAAATCAATAGTTGGTGGTTCGGGATAATGATGGGGAAAACGATTACGTATCTGATTGGTTAACTTTTGTAGAATTTGTGTCTCTTGTGGAATTTTATCTCTCCAGCGAAACACCTTTAAATACGTGGTTCGCTGCAAATTCCACACGAATACGGATAACTCGTTGGGTAGCTTTTCCGTAATTTCGGTAACAGCAAATGTAGTATCAGACGGCTTCAAGCGAATGCCATCGGACGTTAATATTTTGTCAAAAGTTCCCGGTTCAAATTCAGTTTGCAACCAGTTCCTTACTACTGCTGTGTCGGTCGTTGGGATTTCTAAATAAAGAATTTCTTTCATTTTTGGTGGCAATTTCCCCGAAATCTACTCATTAAGACAGATTTAAGAAAGGCGTAAATCACGGTACACTCCGCCCTATCAGTTGAATAAATATTCTGTAAAGAAAGTTTAAGAGTTCGCAAGTTTTTTTGTTCCTTTAATTATTCACACACACACGTCATGAATTATCCCATCCCAGACAACCCCCAGGAAATTTTTGCTATGAAGCAACAACCGGTTGATGAGGAACTTGTTGCTGTGGCAATAGCGGGAGTAATAAAATTAGTTCGTTCTCAAGGACAATCATTAGAAGAATTAACAAACCAAGTTTTAGCAGAAGATGCCGTTCTTGATAAACAACAACGTCGCTGGCTTAGTCAAGTCGTAGCACAGGCTTGGGATGATATTTAAATAATTTGGGAATTGGGGATTGGGAGTTAGGAGTTAGGAGTTAGGAGTTAGGAGTTAGGAGTTAGGAGTTAGGAGTTAAGAGTAGCAAATTAATAATTATTTCTCTTTGTATTTTCCCTACTTGCTACTTGCTACTTACTACTTGCTACTTGCTATTCCCCATCATCGAACTTCAGCATTCAATTGTGAGTGCAGGAGTAAACCGTATTCTAATCCTTCAACTACTGCTTGATAAGACGCTTCTAATATATTGTTAGAAACTCCTATTGTTGTCCAGCGCTGAATACCATTTCCTAGTTCTACTATCGCGCGGGTAGTGGCAGAGGTTCCGGTATGTCCGTTAAGAATCCTAACTTTATAATCTGTTAGTTCAAATGTTTGGATCTGTGGATAGAATTTTACTAAGCCTTTGCGTAAGGCTGCGTCTAATGCAGCAACTGGCCCATTTCCTTCGGCTGCTTCCCAAATGTCTTCGTTATTAACAGCAACTTTAACTGTTGCAAGTGCTTTGGTTGTCAAAACTGCTTTCCCTAAATCGCAGTGAATTTGAAAACCTTTGACTTGGAACCAGGAAGGACGAGTTTCCAATACTTCGCGCATCAATAATTCAAAACTAGCTTCTGCTGCTTCAAATTGATATCCCTGACTTTCTAATTCTTTGAGACGCTGCAATATTTGCCTTGTTTTCGGATGGTTTTTATCAAGTTCAATACCGAATCCACGAGCTTTCATTAAAACGTTGCTGACTCCTGCTTGTTCGGAAATTACTATCCGACGACAGTTTCCGACTTTTTCAGGTTCAATATGTTCGTATGTCAGCGGATTTTTTTGCACTGCTGAAACGTGAATACCTCCTTTGTGAGCAAAAGCCGAACGTCCGACAAAAGGAGCATGGTCATCGGGAGCAAGGTTAACTACTTCACTAACAAACCTACTGGTTTGAGCAAGTTGGGATAGCTGGTCATCTTCAATACACTTATAACCCAGCTTTAGTTGTAAATTTGGAATTAAAGAACAAAGATTGGCATTACCGCAGCGTTCGCCATATCCATTCATTGTCCCCTGTACCATCCCGACACCTGACATTACCCCAGCTAAAGCATTGGCAACGGCCATATCTGAATCATTGTGGGTGTGAATTCCTAATTGAATGTGTTGGGGACAACTTTTGATTACTGATGTAACTATTTGAGAAACTTCATGAGGTAAAGTACCACCATTTGTATCGCATAAAACCAGCCATTCAGCGCCAGCATTAACAGCAGTTTTTATAGTTTGTAAAGCATAATCGGGATTGTGTTTATAACCATCAAACCAGTGTTCGGCATCGTATATAACGCGACGACCTTGACCGCGAAGATACTCGACAGTATCGCGAATCATTTCTAAATTTTCTGCTAAACTTGTTTTCAGACCTTCCGTAACATGTAAATCCCAAGACTTACCAAAAATAGTTACCCATAGAGTACTAGCAGCAAGAATAGCTTGCAACATTGGTTCGGAACTTGCTGCTTGGTTCGGTCGTCGGGTTGAGCAAAAAGGAACTATTTGCGCTTGTTTGAGTGGTTGTTCTTGCAACTGCCAAAAAAGCTGTACATCTTTGGGGTTAGCTCCGGGCCAACCACCTTCAATGAAAGGAATTCCCAGTTCATCTAGTCTTCTTGCAATACGTAATTTATCTTCCAGCGAAACTGATAAACCTTCACGCTGAGTACCATCTCGTAGCGTGGTGTCGTACATCCAAAGTTTTTGTGAGGAATTTACGGTCATAATCATAGAGAGTAGAGCAGTAACTGAAGATGGCAATGTGTCAATATACAACAATAAAAAGCTAGTTTGGTAATCTAAGATGCCTGTCCTTTTAGCTCAAAAAGCGACAATATTTTGTATGCAATGGAGCTTTATTGCAGTTTGCAGCAAAATAGCATTGACCTTTATTGCCACAGTGAATACAGTAATTAACAATTAACTGTAAGCAAAGGCAAAGTAAATCAATAAAACGTAATCACTGTATAGCTCAAATAATTCGGTTGCTATATTTCTTATTTTTCCAATCAAAAAAATTTGACTTGTGTCAAGGAGCTTGTTTTTCAGCTTTATTTTGAACTCCGGAAAATAAGAATATTAAAAAGTAAGAATAAATACCATTTAGTTGATTAGGAGATAAACACAAATGGGTAGATGGACACCTTTAATTTTGATGGCTGGGGGCTTAGCGATTTTGCTAGGTACATTGTTGGGTATCAACTTCCCGATGAACGGACGTAACGCAGAAGTTCGTGGCAACAGAAGAGAATCGCAAGTCCTTCCAGCTAATATTAACGTTAATAGTACCGAAGCTAATGGTGCTAGTGGTTCTAATCGCGGAGCCGCAGCACAAAGTGGTTCCAATAGCGTTACCCAAAATAACAATAGCACTAACCCAGGAAATATCCAGAGTGCCCCCACAAGAACCGCTCAAAATAGCGGTTCATCCACAAGTGGTTCTAGCAGTTCCAACGCACAATCATCAAGCAACAGCAACACTCAAAGCCAAAGCGAAACATCTGGTAATAAAGCGCCAATCCGCGCTCTATGGTAAACAATGCTAGTTAAACAGCATTTGGTTGTTAGTTATCAGTTAGCATTTACCGATTATCATTTATCAGCTAAAAGAGGTTATTTGTACAGCAAATATTAAGGAAGTTGACTAATTGGGTATTTGCTCTTTGTAGGGTTAATGATTTGGTACTTTTTATATCGAATTCTGTAAAAAAACCAGTTACGACAATCTATTAAGACTTAATATTTGTTTTGCAAATAGTGCTAGGTTAGTAGTTATTTGTTACTAGATAATATTAACTAACGACTAATGACCGGCTGACTAATGACTAGTGACATTTTAATTATAGGTGGCGGTGTTATCGGCTTAGCGACAGCTATTGAGCTAAGACTACGCGGTGCAAAAGTCACCGCTATCAGCCGAAATAGAAAAGCAGCAGCAGCAACAGCCGCAGCAGGAATGCTCGCACCCTCTGCCGAACGAATTGCCAATACGGCTATGCTGCAATTGTGCAATCGTTCTTTATATTTGTATCCAGATTGGACGAGAAAATTAGAAGAAATTACAGGTTTAGATACTGGTTATTGGGCCTGCGGTATTTTAGCCCCAGTTTTTGGAGCGGAGGGAGCAGAGGGAGCGGAGGGAGCGGGGGGAGCAAGGGGAGCAAGGGG
>CAKZYM010000007.1 GCA_937884685.1 uncultured Calothrix sp. | reverse complement strand
CAATTCCAACTTTTAACTAATTGTCATCATGACGCTTCAAGTGGTTCAGCAGATGTAATCGAAAGAGCTACTATTGAATTTTTAAAATAATGGGGAATATAGCCTTTCCGCAAGCAACTGAGGTACAGCGATTACCTCACCCCGATAAATCTATGCTTTATTAGGCTTTATCTCCCCTCTCCTTAATAAGGATACTGCTGGCGAATCAGGGGTAAGACCCCTGATTATTCCACTAACAATTTTTCGGATGATAAAAGAATTGAACAAGGAAGTGAGGGGTAATCGGTATGACACTACATTCAAGAAACCAATGGTTTTATCGGAATTCGCCAATGTCAAACTTGTAGTTATCAATTAAACTGAGTTTTTATCGGGGAATCATTAATATCTCTATGTCATATAAAAAGAAAGAGCCGAGCGGATGCGGATGTTTACAAATTCCAATATCAGTAATTGTACTGTTTTTAGGAGGTGGTATCTGGTTATTTACTCAGAGAGATAACTTAGGTATCAGCAAACTTATTCCTAATAGCGAGCAATTAAATATTCCATTTATTTCTTCAAAACCAACTCAAGATAATTCAAAACTTCCTTCTAATTCGACTCCGGTTGTTTCTTCAAATTCCAAGCCATTAACTCAAAAACTTCCTGCAAATCCTGCTCCAATTGCTTCTCCAAAACCAACACCAAAAGTAACTCCTACCCCCACAATTTCTCAATCTCCAGAAATCAAAACTCCCAATAAAACTTCAAATAAGCCAGTTGCTATTAAACCAGCACCTAAGACACCTTGGGAGAAAAAAGAAATTAGAGGAATTTATTTAAGTCGTTATCAAGTGACTAATAATGCAAGCGAACAAATGATTCGTCGAAGGGTTCGCTATTACAAGAGCAAAGGATTTAATACCATTATTCATGGTGTTTGGGGTAATGCTTGTACGATGTATAAAAGCGAAGTCATGCAAAAGACTTTGGGTTTTAAAAGTTGTCCCAATCTATTTAGAGATAAATGGTTAGAGTGGTTAATTGATGAAGCACATAAACAGGGAATGGAGATTCACGCTTATTTTGAAAAAGGGATTAAAATTGATAAAAATAGTCCCATATTTGATTTAGCAGTTGAAAAAAGATGGATTGTTCCAGGTGTAGATAAAACCTATGCAGGAATTGACCATTATGTTCTTGATGTGGAGATTCCCGAAGTTGCGAATTTCTTCAGAGATATATTAGCCGAATTCGTGACAAAGTATCCTAAAATCGATGCAGTTCAATGGGATGATTATTTAGGATATCATGCAGAATTACCGGGTAAAGTTAATCGCACCGATAAATTAACTAAATTTACCCAGCAAATGATAACTGCCATGAAACAAGCTAATCCTTCAGTTAGTTTTGATATTTGTCATCACAATCCCTACTGGGCTAAAAGATATTTTGCAGCAGATTATCAAAAATGGAAAGTTGATAGAATATTTATTCAAGCCTATAACGAAAAAGGTTTTCAAGACGAATTAAATTACGCCAAAAAAGTTGACGGCATAGCTATAAGTGATAAACAATTCCATCGTGTAGCAGACTTAGTTAAGAATAAAGAAATTAAGAGTATTTTAGTATTTCCGATTGCTGGGAAGCCTGAAGAAACGGCTTCGAGATTAAATGAATTGATAGCGAAAAAGGAACAGTAAAAAGAGTCGTGCAACTACGAACCGATTTTTTTCTTTATTACTTCCCTTATCAAATTCCGCTATAACTTTTAATGAATATTTTTTATATAGCGTTCCTACAGCAACTGAGGTACAGCTTGAACTCACACCAATAAAACTGTGCTTTATTTCCCCTCTCCCTTAATAAGGGGTTGGGGGTGAGGTTTTTAGATATACTTCAATAGACTGAGAAACGCTATATGCTTCTTGAGAAGCAATTAACTTTTGTTTAACTTCTTCTCTAACTTTTTTACCAGCATCAACATCGGCAAAAAATTCATAAGACAGTTTCCTCAATAGTTTCTCTGATTAAACTTTTAAGTTCATTCACGCTCATATCTTTAATTTGCATAATAATTCCTTGATGAATTTAAAAAGCAGACTAAAAAGCCTGCTCTACAAAAATTATAAATATGCTTTAAAAGTTGTAGCTAAAAACCTGAATGGCACTATTTTCTGGTAAATTACCGGGACTCACGCTAATCGTATCGCTTTCACTACGACGTACTTTCATTCCACCCATGACCGTTAGAAAATCATCTAGAGGTGCGATATCACAATTTTCGTTATCAGCAGCTTGGGTACGATAATGAGTGGGAACAACTAACTTAGGATTTAGAACTTGAATAGCTTTTCTAGCTTCCTCAGCATTGTAAGCCTTAGCGCTACCACCTACAGGCACTAACAGTACGTCAGGACGACCCATCAAAATTTTCTGCTCCAGAGAAATAGGTGCAGCCGCTCCTCCTAAATGCAAAATATTAACTCCTGCTTGCTTCCATTGCCAAGCCGTATTTATACCAAAGCGTTTACCACCAACTCGGTCGTGGTCTATAGCTATTCCTTGGAATTTGATTCCCTTAAGCTGGTAAACCCCAGGTTGATAAATTAATTTAGGTCCTCCAGGTAAACCTTCCACTGCACCTTCATCTAGCAATTGACTGCTAATTAAGACCAAATCAGCAGCAACATTAGGTGGACGATAACCAGCAGTACAGCCTATAGTACGAAAAGGGTTTACTAAAATTGTAGTACCAGCACCTGTAAACAAAAAGCTAGTATGACCCAACCACTTAATAGATAGCGAACCACCAGATTGGGCATTTACTCGCAACCCAGAGCCTAAGTTAGCAAACAACGCACCTGCTAACCCCGCTCCAGCGTAGCCCATCAACTGTCGTCGTTTCATTTACTTATCAAAGGTAATTTTTCTAGAAAGTTTTGCAATAATTGCTTTCCCGAATTAGTCAGGATACTCTCTGGATGAAATTGGACACCTTCTATGTGAGGAAAGTTCCTGTGTCGTACTCCCATAATCGTCCCGTCTTCAATCCAGGCAGTAATTTCCAACGTTTCCGGAATTGTATCTTGCTCAATTACTAAACTATGATACCTGGTTGCGGTCATCGGATTCTCCAAACCGCGAAAAACTCCGACTCCAGTATGAAAAACTTCTGAAGTTTTCCCGTGCATTAACTCGGTCGCAGAAACTATTTTACCGCCAAATACTTGACCTATGGTTTGATGTCCCAAACATACACCTAAAATTGGGTACTTTGCTCCCAATTCTGCAATTAATTGTAAAGAAATTCCGGCATCTTCCGGTCGTCCTGGACCAGGAGAAATTACTATACCATCCGGATTCAAGGTCCGAATCTCATCTACTGATATTTTGTCGTTACGAAATACTTCAATCTCTTCTGCCACTGGAAAATTTACAGCCAGTTCACCTAAATACTGAACCAAATTATAGGTGAAGCTGTCGTAATTATCTATGACTATCAGCACAGCTATTAAACTCACAAGTTTCCAAACGGCTATACCAAATTTGTCCGATTATCTTAACTGTTCGTACTATATTTTAATTTTATTTAAATTTTTATTTTGGTACAAAGCCAAGATTACAAAGACGATAAAATCAACTCGAACAAAGGAGGCAATATAAGCATAGCAGCTACTAATAAGGCTACCAAAGCCGAAACCAATACCGCACCAGCAGCACAATCCTTTGCAATTTTTGCTAATTCATGGTATTTCTGCTCTACTGTTAAATCAACAACAGACTCAACAGCAGTATTTAGCAATTCTAAAGCTAAAACCAAACCGCTAGTAACAGCAATAACCGCTACTTCTACCGCCTGCAAATGTAGAAAAACGCTCAGACCAATCGCTAAAGCACATACAGATACGTGAATGCGAAAATTACGCTGAGTTTGAAAAGCGTAGATAATTCCAGCCCAAGCATATTTGAAACTAACAAATAAGTTAGAAGCAACAGCCCAAGATAAATCTCTTTGTTTAGACACAACTGTATCTAAACGGTTTGTTTCGGGTGGTGATGAAATTTGCTGCGACATAGGCATATGGGTGGGTACTGCAACGTTAAGATGAATGTTTGTCCGAATTTTAAAGGCTCAATCAATTACTTGACAATTTTCTTTCATAAGTATTTATTTTTCAAACAAAATAATAATATGTATGGTTCTAAATTAGCTTCATAAGCGAATCTATTCTATGTCAATATCAATACCTAATGTCTTCAGTAGCATTACTTGCTTTTTTAGCATTCTCTCCAAACTTTCTTCATCAGGATGATCCCAACCAATAAGATGTAGAAAGCCATGAGATGCTAGCCAAGCTAGTTCAGTTTTCAAAGAATGTCCCTGCTGTATTGCTTGCTTGCGAGCGGTATCAACGGAAACTATGATATCCCCAAGATATAAAGGCTCATTCTCCGTATCCATTTCCGTAACGCGCGGCGAATCCACTTCTAAAGCTGCAAAGGCTAAAACATCTGTAGGTTTATCTTGATGACGGTACTGAGAATTCAGAGATTGAATTTCTGAGTCATCCGTCAAGCGCAGAGCAATTTCGCATGCAGATACGGGCAGGATATCGGATTGCACCATATCCAACCACTTATAGAACCATTTTTCCCAAGTTTCTGTACAAATGCGGACATCTTTATGACCGTTCTCCACAAGCTTATTCGGAGAAGATTCATAAAAATTATCCTGCACGTAAACCTCAACAGAAAGCCGTTTATCCACTTTTCTCCCGTTAACGAGTTAGATAAGCAAGACCAATCAAAACAGCCAAAAGTCCGAAAGCACTAAGTGCAAAATGTTTTAGCGAGGTGCCACCCTTTTGCACCATATTCCGCATAGCCAGCTTTGTATAACTGGGTTTTTCTTCCTTAGTAGAAGAGTCGCTCATAAGAAATCCATAACAAACTCTTTTACCAATGTAACAAATTGTTGAGAAATGGAGCGCCAATTTGGCAATTTTTCAGTGAACAGTCAACAGTGAGCAGTTATCAATAGGTAGTTAATCATTTTCGGCATTTTCCTGAATAATAAGGTTTATTAATCAGAGAAAAACTACAACAAGCCTTCCAATTTATAATTCCTGCTTGAATATCTTATTCCAATTCACTGCTCACTGCTCACTGCTCACTGTTCACTGGTTACTTGATTTTCCTGTCGTAGATAAGCTTGAACAAAGGAATCTAACTCCCCATTCATTACATCGGTTATGGCAGTTGTTTCGATGTTGGTACGCAAGTCTTTTACCATTTGGTAAGGATGGAATACGTAGTTACGGATTTGATTACCCAAAGAGGCTTCTACCATATCACCGCGAATTTCAGCAACTTCTTGAGCGTGTTGTTCTTGAGCCACAACCAACAACTTCGCTTTTAGACGAGCTAAGGCTTTTTCCTTGTTTTGCAATTGCGAGCGTTCTTCAGTACATCGCACTGCAATATTTGTCGGTAGGTGAACAATTCGGACTGCGGTTTCTACTTTGTTAACGTTTTGTCCGCCTTTACCACCAGCCCTAGATGTAGTAATTTCTAAATCCTTGTCAGGAATATCTAATTCTACATTGTCATCTATTTGCGGCATGACCTCCACACCTGCAAAACTGGTTTGTCGCTTTCCGTTAGCATTGAAAGGAGAAATCCTTACCAAGCGATGGGTACCCATTTCCGAGCGTAAGTATCCGTAAGCGTAGCGTCCGGTAATTTCTAGGGTTACCGATTTTATCCCAGCTTCATCTCCTTTAGATTCATCGCTCATTGAAACCTTGTAACCGTGACTTTCTGCCCAACGGGTATACATTCGCAGCATCATTTCTGCCCAGTCTTGGGCATCAGTACCGCCTGCACCGGCTGTAATAGTTAGTAAAGCGCCTTTGCTGTCGTAAGGACCAGAAAGTAATTGTTGTAACTCCCACTGGTCGAGTTCGCGATTGAGGGTAGTGACGTTAGATACAGCTTCATTAAGCAGTGACTCGTCAGTTTCGGATTCCAGTAATTCGACGACTGCTTTGGTATCTTCTAAACTAGAATGCCAGTCGTGATACTGTTGCAGATGTTCTTTGAGTTCGTTAAGCTCTTGCATCGTATCTTGAGCCTTGTTTTGGTCTTCCCAAAATTCCGGCTGTGCTGCAATTTGCTCTAAATCTTGAATTTTAGCTTTGAGCGCGGGTAAGTCAAAGATAGTCCTGAGTTTTACCCAGGCGTAATGATAGCGTTTCGATTTCGCGTTTGATTTCTAGAACTTCCATGTTTGTTTGTATTAGTTAGCTTTGATGCTTCTAGAATCTGTGTGATTTTATATTCCTTTCTGATTCTAGCGATTGTCTGGTAAATTTTCTCGTTTTAAAGAAAGAATTGGGAATTGGGCATCGGGGATTGAGAATTAATAGATAATGGTGCGTGACGGCAATTTTAAATTTATTTGGTTGTGTTTGATGATTTATTAAAGCCGTCACAGCACCCTACGATTAATGTGTTTGTTTTAGATAGGCTTTGGTGAACAAATCTAGATTACCTTTCATTATTTCCTCAATCTTGGAAGTTTCTATGTTGGTACGTAAATCTCTGACTTGTTGGCAAGAAGGATGAAAGATGTATTTTCGGATTGGGTTATTTGCAACATTTTTAGTAGATGCTTTTTTGACATCCTTAAGTGAGACACCTTGAATTTGCATTAGTGCGAATAGTTTGCTTTTAACTACAGCTAAAGCTTGTTCCTTATTTTGTAATTGAGAACGTTTATCTTTAGAAGTAAAAGAAATACCTGTAGGAATATGAGTTGCTTTCACTAATAAGCTTATCCGGTTACTGTTAGGGTTGCTAGGCTGTACATAAAATTCTAAATCCTGTATCGGAATCTCAAAATTCACTGTCTCATCCAATATTGGCGTAACTTCTACTTTTGCAAAGCTGGTTTGAATTTGAGAATCTTCACTAAAAGGTGAAATACGTTTTAGTTGATGAATTCCTTGCTCGGATTTGAGGTATCCATAAGCATAATTTCCAGTAATTTCCAAAGTCACGTAGTTAAATCCACAAAATTCTCCTATGGATTCATCCAAAAGCTGAAGCTTGCAATCATGATTCTTGCACCAGTTGGCATAAATTCGCTGGAGCATTTCTACCCAATCTAGGGAATCTAAATTATCATTGCCAGCAGTAACAGTCATGAAAGCTCCTTTGTCATCAAAAGGTTGATTTAAAAGGCTGATGATTTCAACGTGTTTGAGTTCGCTGCTCAAGAATTCATAATTAGTTTGCAGTTCTTGCTCTAAGTGTTCATCAGATTCTGTTTCCAAAAGCTCTAAAGCTGCTTGGATATCATACAAACGGGTTTTCAATTCTTGATATCTTTCTTGCTCGCAGAATATCAAATAGGATAATTCTTGAAGGGAGTATTGAGCAATTACAGGGTTGTGCCAAAATTCAGGTTTAATGAGTTGCTTTTCTAAATCCCGAACTCTCGAACCTATTTTATGAATGTCAAAGACAGTGTTGGGGTTGGGTAAGGAATTTAGATAACGTTTCTACTTCTTGTTTTACTTGTGCTAGTGCCAGCATGATTTTATTTTTTGTAAGACACGTTAGATATTGTAGTACAAAAAAGGGAATTGGGGATGGGGAATTGGTTGTTAATTGAAATTGGTGCGTGACGGCAATTTCAAACTATTTTGTTGTGTTTTGAGAATTTATTTTAGCCGTCACAGCACCCTACTATATTGGTTTTTCTTAATCTTAGAAAGTGAATAGATAATAAAAAATTATGCTTTACTTAAAAAATTGGCATTTTACTTTTGTTGTGGTGTCAAGCAAATATATAGATATCAACAGCAGCAGTACACATAGCAAGTTTATAAAATTATTATGTACGAAACATTAAAAAATTCACCAGTACAAAGACCATTGGTGCAGCGTCATAGCTGGCTAGATTTGGAGCGCATTGTACAAGCTTTGGAATTAATTCAGGATGGGATAGTAATTTGCTTGTGCTTGGGATTATTTTCCTTTATGGTGTTGCAAATTCGAGAGATGGTGCTTTCTTTGATTCCACCGGTGCAATTTCATGCTGTCACAGCGGATATACTATCGTTACTTATTTGGGTGGAACTTTTTCGCTTATTGATTATTTATCTTAAAGAGCAGCGCATTTCGATTGGAGTTGCTGTTGAGGTTGCAATCGTTTCGGTTTTACGGGAAGTAATTGTTAGAGGTGTGCTGGAAACTAATTCGACGCAAATATTAGCTACCTGTGCTTTTTTACTAGTTCTCGGGGTTTTGATGATGATTCGAGTATGGCTTCCCAGTACTTTTGAAGGAATTGACCCCGAACAAGCTGT
>CAKZYM010000006.1 GCA_937884685.1 uncultured Calothrix sp. | reverse complement strand
TATTTTAGCTGAGCTACCCCATTTTGCATAGCAGAAATATGCTTTTTGTATATAGCTTTCGGCAATTTTTTCTTTATCCCAATTGAGATAGAATTCGGCAGTTTTTTCGTTAGCAAGGGCTTCTTCGTGAATAAAATTATTTTCTTTGGCTCCATTTATAGCTTTGTCGTAAAGCTCAATTGCTTCTGCTTTGTTTCCTAATATTCGGTATTTTTCGGCTTCTACTAAATGGAACTTGTGTAGACAATTCTGGGGAGCATTATTAGCCCAATACTGCATTTTAATTTGGTTTTGCTCTACCTGTTCCCTAATTTGGCTTTGCTCAATTTTATTTGCGTTTTCGTATCGAGCAAGTTTTACCAATGAATCATAGAAATAAAAGGAAACGATGCATACCATAGCCACTACACCGTCTAAATATTCTTGCGCTCGGACTGCGTTTTCTGCTGCTTGGTCGTAGTCATTAAACAGATAACAAAGCTTGAGTTTGGCAATATACAACAATGCTAGAGTTGTTCTATCATTAGCTTGCTCGTGTACAGATATCATCTGCGATTCATTGTAAGCTTCACCAATTAAATTGCAGGGATGCTCCGAACGGTCTAATAAATTAAGTACCGTTTGTCGCGAAATATATATCTGATGTAGAATATGCTCCTGTTTTAGCTGGTCTACAGCATCACCATAAGCCGAAATTTCTGTCTCCAGACTTTCAAGTTCCTTACCTATCAAAATACAGTCAAAGCAATAAAAAGCAGCAGAAAATCCAGCGAATTCTAAATCACCTGCTTCTAAACCAACCTGATAAGCTTTGGTTAGCAAAGGTAGACTTTTGTAGACTGATTCTTGCCAATGTTTAATGAAATGTCCTACTAATAATAAAACTTTTGATTCGATATCTTTGCTGTTAAATTTATTAACTAAATTTAATGCAAGTTGACCAAATTGGCTGCCGGATTCAATATCATCAACTATACCGCATAAAATAAAACCGTAAATTGCATAGCCAAAAGCTGAAGAAGATGCATTGCCAAATTCAACAGACAAATTTACCATTTTCATGGCAATTAAAGGTAGTAATGTAGGAAATGAAATATAAGCAGCGGGAGCTACGCTGGCTAAAATACGCATTGCTGCTAATTGATAGGGGTCTTCCATTTCTGGAAGATGCAACAAATCTGCGATTGACCTATTTTCTAAATTTGATTGAGTTTCTGTTAATGCTTGCTCAAAGTCAGATGGTAATGGTTGTTGGGGTAAATTTATATTTTTATCAATGAGGTTAAGTACTGTCAGTGCAATTTTTACTGCTTCTAATAACTTGACTTGAGATATATTTCCATGAATTTTGGTGACATAAATATTTATTTTATCGAGTAGTGTTTTTGCTTTTTGTAATACTACTCTAGAAAGTTGCTCTGCTTCATCAAAATCAGTATTTAAATAAGCAGTTTCAGCGGACTCTTCATAAAGCGCTAAAGTTAGTTTATAAGAAAAATGCCAACCATCTTCTCCTAATAAATCTCTACCAACAGCAAAATATTTAAATGCTGCTGCATAAGCTGTGGAAATTTTTGCTTTCTTTCCTGCAATTAAGTTTAACCGAGCTAATTCTTCTTTTTGAGATTTAGTTACAATCAAATCCAAACCAAAATTTAGCTGGTTGACAATATCAAATATTTTTTCTTCTCTTTCTTGAAGTGAACAACTTTCTAAGAGAAGTTGACCTAATTTGAAATGAGTAATCTGTTTTTGGTTGTCAGGAATCAGTAAATAAGCAGCTTGCTGAACTCTATCGTGCAAAAATCTATATCCTGGATTATTAATATTGTCATTAATGTTGACAGCAGCGTTTTTATTTTGGCTTTCGTCGTAAATATAAAATTTATAGGATTCGTTCGTAGGTAAAATCAAACCTGATAGTAAAGCTTTCCATAAAGCATCTACGGTATCGGCTTTACTATTTTCTGAGATAATTGCCAAAATATCTAAATCAAATTGATTTCCGACACAAGCGGCTAACTTTAATACATTTTGAGTTTCTATTGGTAATTTATACAGTTGTTGAGTCATTAAATCAACCACATCATCGGTAACTGCTAATGCTTTTACCTTGCTGATATCGCATATCCATCCTCCTTGACTTACTTCCTTACTAAAAGGAGATTGAGGAGAGTCAAATTTGATTAAATTATCTTCATAAAGCGATTTCAAAAATTGCGTACTAAAAAATGGATTACCTTTAGTTTTTTGATAGATTAATTGCGTCAGCGGTTGTGCTGTTAATTGCGGACAATTGAGAGTATCGCTAATCAGTTGATTTAAGCTTTCTTCTTCTAAGGGTGTTAATGAAATTGTGTTAATTATCGCTTCTGTTTTAGCGATTTCCGATAAAGTTAATTTTAAAGGATGAGCAGGAAAAACTTCATTATCACGGTATGCACTAATTAATAGTAAATATTTACTTTCTGGCTCGCTCATCAGCAACTGTAGCAAATTTAAAGATGCTGAATCAGACCACTGTAAATCATCTAAAAATATCACTAAAGGATGTTCTTTTGTGGTAAAAATCTGAATGAATTTTTTAAATAATAAATTAAATCTATTTTGTGCCGCAGCACCTGATAATTCTGCTACAGGTGGTTGTTTACCAATAATTTGTTCTAATTCGGGAATCACATTAACAATGACCCCTGCACTGTCCCCTAGAGCCTCTAAGATATCACTTTTCCAACTTGATAATTGAGCATCATTTTCACTCAGCAATTGTCCCATCAAATCTCGAAAAGCTTGGACAAAAGCATCCAAGGGAGTATTACGATTGAACTGGTCAAACTTACCTCTAATAAAATAACCGTTTTGTTTAACAATTGGTTTATGAACTTCATTAATAATCGCGGTTTTACCAATTCCAGAAAAACCAGCTACTAGCATTAGTTCGCTTTTATCTTTTGATGCTCTATCGAATGCTGCTAATAATTCCTGAACTTCAGTTTCTCTACCATAAAGTTTTTCAGGTATAATAAATCTTTCACAAACATCTCTTTGAGCAATTTTAAAATATTTGATTACACCAGTTTCTTGAAGCTGTTTTAAACAAATTTCTAAATCATGCTTTAAACCCAAAGCACTTTGATATCTATCTTCGGCATTCTTTGCCATTAATTTCATGATGATATCTGAAACTACCTCTGGAATCTCTTGTCCCCTCTCCTTGATAGGTCGAGGGTTAGGGTGAGGTTTATTTATTTCCTTTTCTTTAATGTCAAGAGGGTTAGAGTGAGGTTTATTTATCGAAGGAGGGGTTTCTGCAATATGACAATGCACTAGCTCCATTACATCATCTGATTTAAACGGTAATTCTCCGGTTAATAATTCGTAAAAAGTAACACCCAAAGAATAAAAATCAGTGCGGTAATCAATTCCGCGATTCATCCTTCCGGTTTGCTCTGGAGATATATAACCTAAAGTTCCTTCCAATACCGATGGGTTGGTTAAATTTTGAATTTCTCGATTAAGTAAAGAAGCAATACTAAAGTCGATTAATTTAATTTTTTTAGTTTCGGGATTAATTAAAATATTAGCTGGTTTAATATCTTTATGAATTATTTTGTGGTGATATAAAGCATCTAAGGTATCGCATAGGGAAATTGCAATTAGGAGAAATTCTTCTAGAAAAACCTTAGTCAAGCGTGATGAGAGGATATTATTTTGGGAAGTTATATTTTCTATATTCGTAAAATATTTGTTGAGAGAAATTCCTCCGATATCTTCCATTACCAAAAAGAAACCATTTTTATAAGGTTCTAAGCTGTAGGTTTGGATAATTCCGGGAAAATCTATATTTTTAGCTATGCTGTATTGATTGCGAAACTGTAACAGTTCGCTGAAACTCGGATGAGGATTTTTAAGTAGTTTAATAACTACAGGTTTTTGGTCATGTTCTCTAACAGCGCGATATACTAAAGTTCTCGAACTATCATAGAGCTTTTCTAGGACATAGTATCCGGAAATATTAATCTCAGTAGCAACCATATTCATAGTACTAAGTTCTTGAAGCTTTCAGATTTAGTGTTCCCATATCTGACCCCAAAATTTAAGTAATTAGTAACTTTGATTACAATTAAAATTATTTTTACCTATACAAAACCGAGTAAAAGCTTGCTTTAAATGCATAAATTAGCTTTTATTTTCAAATATCCGGGTTTTTAGCTGATTTTAACAGAGAAAAATTTACCCCGTCTCTGTTAAGCAGAGCTAAAAGGTAAGATTCATTCGTATTCCATCCAATTAGAATTTAATCGGTAATTCAATTAAAAATTCCGTTCCCTCTCCGGGAGCAGAAACACAAGTTAAATTACCTCGATGTTTTTCGACTACGATTGAATAGCTCGTTGATAATCCCAAACCCGTACCGCTACCAACGGGTTTTGTAGTAAAAAATGGGTCGAATATTTTATTCAAAGCTGGTTCACTAATACCAATCCCATTATCTTTGATACTAATTAATATATTGTTATTATCCTTAAGTGAAGTGTTGATTGTTATTTTTGGTTTATTCTCTTGCTTCTCTCGTAAAGCATCAATTGCATTACAGATAATATTCAGAAATACTTGGTTCAACTCCGACACATAGCAATTTAAATCTGGAAGTTCACTATATGTTTTAATTACTTCAATTTCTGGATATTTATGATTAGAGTGAAATTTATGTTGCAAAATCAACAGAGTACTATCAATTCCAGAATGAATATCTACAGGTTTAATTTCTGATTCATCTAAGCGAGAAAAGCTGCGTAGCGAAAGAACAATTTCACGGATACGTACTGCTCCCGTTTGCATTGAATCAAGCAGCTTTGGTAAGTCATCAATTAAATATTCAAGCTCTATATCTTCAATTTTTGATGCAATTTCCGGTAGAGATTCAGGATAAACATTTTGATATAAGTTAATTAATTCAATTAAATCTAAAGTATATTCAGAAGCTGGAGTGAGATTACCGTAAATAAAGCTGATGGGATTATTTATTTCGTGAGCAATACCAGCAACAAGCTGTCCCAAACTAGACATTTTTTCGTTTTGAATTAGTTGAGATTGAGTCTGCTGTAACTCTTTTAAAGTTAGTCTTACTTCTTGGGTTCTCTGTTCAACTTGTTCCTCTAAAGTATGAGAATAATTTTCTAATTTGTTATAAAGTTGAGCGTTTTTTAGAGAAATTGCAGCTTGAGTACAGAGTAGGTGAGAAATTTCTACACGATTTTGTGTAAATGCACCAATAGTTAAGTTATTTTCTAGATATAGTAAGCCAATTAACTTACCTTGCCCTAGAATGGGCATACACAGCAAACTTTTTGGCTGTTGATGTATTAAATACGAATCGATAATAAAATCTGAGTCTTGGGTAGCATCATCTAATACGATAATTTTTTGAGTGCGTTTGACATGGTTAATCAATGTGGTGGGGATGTCTTTACTATCTTGGTATGGTAAATCAAGCAGCTTTATACTTTTTGATGTGGTAGCTACTGCTTTGAGTATTAAGCTTGAAGTATTTTCATCGAGCAAAATCAAAGCAGCTTTTTTTGCTCCTGCATTTTCCATTACTACTTGCATTAATTTAGAAATTAATTGTTCTAATTGAATTTCATTTGATAATGCTTGTGTTGCTTTGAGAATGCTACCTAAATCCAGAGCTTCGTCAATATTGCTACTGCTACGAGTTGTTTGGAAAGTTTGATTAATAATTGAAGATTTATCAAGACAAGAGGAGAAAGTTTCGCTTAATCCTAGATTGTTTTGTTTTGTTTGTAATATAGCTGTTAGTAGTTGAGGATAGCGTTTTTCTAGGTCGTCTGTTTTGGCTGAGCTTCCCCAGCGAGCATAACAATAATATGCTTCTTGCATATAGCCGCTAGCGACTTTTTCTTTATTCCAACCCAGGTAAAATTTTGCTGCAAGTTCGTTACCTAGAGCAGCTTCATAGATATATTCATTTTCTTGAGCTTTAGTAATAGCTTGTTCGTATAAATCTATCGCTTCACTTTTTTGTCCGTTGAGTCTTGCTTTTTCAGCTTTAATTAATAAACATTTATGTAAAACATTTTCAGGACAAGATTGTGCCCAAACTTTCAACTTTTCTTCTAGAGAAAGAAGCGCTTGTAAATGGATTTGAAGTTCTGTTTCATCTTCAGAATTTTCAATTAAATCCAGATGCATTAATGCAACATAAAATACGCTTGAAGGGGTTTTTGCATGAGTTTTAACAGCACTTTCAATTATTTTCAGTCGAGGAATTAAATCGAGATATGTTGCTTTATTATCAAATAGATAAGCATGACGAATTTTGACTGCATAAAACCAAGCTAGAACAAAATGATTGTTACTATATTTTTCTACATGCTTGGATTCACTAAAATTGTCATCATCAAAAGTAAATGGTGTTTTTGTTAAACCTAGAAGGTTACGAATCGGTTGAAGAACACTAGCAGTGAAATTCTCTAAATTATCAAAACTTTTAATTCTATACAGAAAATCAGCACTAGTTTTTGCTATTTCATATAGTTCATTTAGATTCTTACCGTAGGTGAGCCTATCGGAACCGCTTAGCATCATCATAAAACTTACTGTTAGCCAGTTTCCGGCTTCCATACTATATTTATAAGCATTGTCATAATAGGTATCTGCTTCACGAATTGGACGACTCCAGCTATGTACATCACCAGCAAAGAGGAAATTAGTCATCCCACGGATATCAGCATTATCAAACTGTTCGCAAAGCTGCACTGCTGTTTCTCCAAAGCGTCGAGCAGTATCGTAATCTTTCAAAGCAGCAATTGATATCATCCCATAGCCGACATAGCCAAAGGGAGACATATCACTGTTTCCATGCTGCAAAGACAAAGTTGTCATCTTGGCGATCGCCAAAAATGCTAAATATGGTTGACCGCTAAGCCAAGCAGTATAAAAAAGAATTTGCAGTATTCTCAAAATTTCTGCAATTGTGGAATCTTGGATTGGGGGAAAATCAAGAATAGATTCAACGGTATGCTGTTCTAAAAATTTTTCAACTGTACTAATTTCTTCATTCAAACTAACTTGAATTACCTCTGGTTCTGTTGGCATTTCCCAGCCAAGTAATTGCAAACTTTGACGTTGAATTTCTATCGCTTCAGTATTCTTTCCCTGTAGTTGATATTGAGTCATTTGCACTCGATAAATCGCTGCTTTATCTAAAGATGTTTGAGCGTGATTCAGTGCTTCTGCATAAAGAGATTCTGCAAGTTCAAAATCACCAGATAAATAAGCGACTTCTGAACCAGAATAGTGCAAACTATAGATTAGCTCATAGTCAGTTTGCCAAGCATCTTTAGATAATAAATTAATCCCAATAGTCAAGTAACTTTTAGCCGCTTGATAAGCCACAGAAAGCTTAGCTTTTTTCCCCGCTTGTAAATTCAAACGAGCTAAATTTAGTTTTTCTTGGCTGATTTTGATTGCAGCTTGTCCAAGATTCAATTGATTTACTATGTCAAAAATTCTTTCCGCTTTTTGTTCGTCGGATAGCTGTTTTAATAATGATTGACCAATGCTCAGATGCGTTGCTTGTTTCTGTGCTTCTGGAATCAATAAATAAGCAGCTTGCTGAACTCTGTCATGCAAAAATTTATAGTTTACAACCTGTTTTGGAAGCGAAGCATCTTGTGTTTGATTATCCAGATAAAACTTATAAACTTGACTAGTAGGTAATATTAAACCAACTTGTAAAGCTTTCCATAGATGGAGAGCAGTCTGGGACTCCGAATTTTGAGAAACTATTGAAGCAGTTTTCAAATCAAATTGATTACCAATACAAGCAGCTAATTTTAAAATAGTTTGTGTTGATTCTGGCAACTTCTGTAACTGCAATGCCATAAATTCAACAACATCATCACTAAGCGATAAAGCCTTAACTTTAGAAATATCGCATATCCATCCCCCTTGACTGGAATGAGGAGAGTCAAATTTAATTAAACCATCCTCGTAAAGCGCTTTTAAAAATTGCGTACTAAAAAATGGGTTACCTTTAGTCTTTTGATAAATTAATTGTGTTAGCGGTTGCGCGATTTCTCCCGAACAATTAAGAGTATCGCCAACTAGTTGATTTAAACTTTCTTGCTTTAGTGGTGTTAAGGTAATTGTATTAACTATCGCTTCTGCCACCGCAATTTCCTCCAACGTCAAAATCAAAGGATGTGCGGGAAATACTTCGTTATCGCGATAAGCTCCAATTAATAATAAATATCCATTTTCAGATTCGCTCATAAGTAGCTGCATTAACTTCAAAGAAGCCGAATCAGCCCACTGTAAATCATCTAAGAAAA
>CAKZYM010000005.1 GCA_937884685.1 uncultured Calothrix sp. | reverse complement strand
AAGGTAAACATTGTAGCTGAATATCTTTTGTTTGAATAATTACTGGTACTTCTTCTGTTTGTATCAGGTTTGAACTTAAGAACCTTTCAATAGGACGAAAAGCTGGAGAATTAAGCCAATTATTTACAGATTCTTGCAACTCAATAGCATACTCATCTAATTCTTCCTTAGAAAAATTAGTCACATAATCTTCGTTATCAAAGATAATACGTCCGAACCATTTCTGAGAGCAATATAGTTGTTTCCATTGTTGATACAATTGCGGAATTTTTGGTTCTGCTGGTAGTCTGCTCGTAAAAGTTATGGGAGGTGATTGGTCGTTTGTCCAAATTTGTGCGGTTACAGGAAAACCTTTTGTAAAATCACCTTCACCGAGAATAAGTACAACTAATTTTTCTGCTTGTGCTTGAAATTGAGATTTTTGAGAATCTTTTCCGGCTAAAAGCTTATTAATTTCTGCCATTTGAGCAGATTGTTGTTTATAGATTTCTATTTGTTCTTGTTTACCTTGTAATTCTGCTTGATATCTTGCTTTTATAACTTGAAGTTGTTGTTTATAGCTTTGCTCCAACTTGCTATGAATTTTGGTTGTATCCGCTTGTTCTGAAACACTTACTTTGACAACAACAAACCCCTCACCTTTATTTTCAATATTCTGAATTTCTAATGTCGTATTTTGTTCGGTTTGCACATCTATAAGAGCTGCACATAAAGCTGACAAATTTAAACCATCATCAAAAATTAAATCTATAGTATTGACTATCACTTGAAAAAGTTTGGTAAATTCTCCCGATGTAAATTCACCGCTTTGAGGACGTTTACTTCTTTTGATATTGGGATTTTCATCAAGATAAACGAAGCGACAATTTACCCCATCCAGTTTTGTTGTACTATCAATATTCCAATTACCCAAACCACAAGCACCTGTAAAATCAGCTTGTGTAAAATTAGTTCCTATTGCTTGGACTTGTGTAAGAATACATTGTTCTAAACAAGCTCTTGTTAAATTAGTTTTATTCAGATTAGTTTCAGTAAGATTAGCTCCAGTCAGGTTAGCTCCCGTCAGGTTAGCTTTACTAAGATTGGCATTTTTTAAATTTACATTTCTCAGGTCTAAATCAACAAGGTAAGCTCCTTCAAGAGAAACATTTTCGTAAGACTTAATATTTGTATTTTTGTTAACTAATAAATCTCGAACAGCAGGGTTATCTAATATAGTATTATGCAGTCTTGCCAGCTCTAACTTTTTTGCTTGATGCCAAATAGTATGAGTTAATCTAGCTTTGATAAAATCAGTATTTCTCAGAATAGCTCCAGTAAAATTAGCTTTTGTTAAGGTAGCTCCTCGGAAATTTGTACCGCTGCTAACCGCGACTACGATGGCAATTTTCTGAATAAAAGTGTGATGGTAATCACCAGCTAAAGCACGTTTACTAATCTCAGCAATTAAAAGCATTACTAAAACAGAAATTCCCGCAGTAATAGTAATTGCTAACCACCCATTTTTACTAATATTACTATCTACTGAATCAATTTTATCTCTAGCTGAAAGAGCAATCAAAATTACGCTTACAACTGAAAAAAATAAAGAAATAATTACTAGATGATTGTTAGCAATAGCAATCATTAAAGATAGAAAAATTGCAGTAAGGATGCTAGAACAAATGCTTAGACAAAAAATTGTTGAAGTGTCACGAGCCATATAGCCAATTTCAAATTGATTGAAACTGACAGAAAAAATTGAAACTAAAATACCAACAATTCCTATTGCTGCTGTAACTTTGATAAAACCATTAGCAAATCCTTCTCTAAGAGAAATAGTTAAAAAGCTAATTAATCCAGTTAGAACAATTGCACCAACAATTCTGTTACCGTAATTATCACTATATAATAAGTTACAAGAACTTAAGACGGTACCACCCATCATAAATCCCGTGAATAATGCTAAGAAAAGTGATATAACTGACCAATGTTTTCTTAATCCTGCTTTGGTATTGCTAAAGTTTGCATTCGTAAGAATAGCCCCAGCAAAATTAGCACCTCGAATATCTGAACCCGAAAAATCAGCACCTTCGAGATTTTGGTCTTTAAATGAACGACCTTGGAGATTTTTCCCTGACAAATCTAAGGGTTGATTTAAATTATAAGTTGTCGAAAACATACCTAGAACCTAAATTCTCAAAGCATTAGTAGTCTTTTACGATAAAAGTGCATAATTTCTATCACAAAAGGTGTTAACTTAATAACTTTACAATAAATTTCTCAAAATTATAAACACATAAAATTATAATATTTTCTAGTATCTTAGGGTATATTTACTAACTAATTTGTGAGAAATAATGCTGATAAATAAATAAAGTAATAAAAAACACCGGTTTCTCGAAAAAACCGGTGTGTAATCACATATTCATAACGTTTTCGATAAAATCCGACAATATGATTTTTATTAAACCTGCTTCAATCCTTCCGCTCTCAAAATAACTTGACCATTTTGACGAACTATTAAAGTTGAGCCTTTGGTACTATTATTATCTTCAATAATCATATCTTCTATTACATAACTGTAGGAACCATTTTTCCAACCAGTTACACACTTACCATTTCGACAAACAACTTTACCACCTGTAAGTTCGAGACAATTACCTTTAGAATCGCAACCGTAATATTTAACGTTACCGGTATTGTTAAAACCATCCCAAGAATCGTAATTGCTAAGTTTGATAGTCCATTCACCGTTGCTGATAGTTTGACTATCTCCAGAAGATTTTTCAGTCTTTGAACCACCAATTACTTCCATTTTGACAATTGCGGATTCTTTTTTGGTCTTTCCGCAAGGTTCGTTACTTTGGCAGTCGTTAAAAGGTAATATTTTGTAGCTAAGTTTCACTTTTTGATTTATAAATTGTTCTTTTTGAGGACAGATATCAAAGCTAGCGTTAATATTATGCTCTTTTCCTTGTTCATCAATTAAATTAATGTAGCAAGCTAAGTCACCTTGTTCTATGCTTTTAATGGTTCCGATTTTTGGCTGTCCTTTCCCTGCTATGAGATTTGTAGAAACGTTCTTAACTGGATTTTTTGTATTCTTAGAATTATTATCGCTTGCTGAGGAAGAGTTATCTGTTCTATCTTCATTCACTGAATCTACTTCGGAATTATCCGCTGTATCACTCCCATCTGAAATTACTTCGGAATTATCAGACTGAATTTGATTATTAGTATTATCTGTTTGAGCATTATTGCAACCAGCAAATAATAAAGAAGTAATTAACAATGCAGTTGTGAAGATAGAGGTTTTCATGTTATGTAGACTCTTAGGAATTATAAATTTTAACTATAGACAGTTTTTGATACAAGCTAAAATATGTATATTCCGAAAATTATGTTTTATTGATTTTTTTATTTACTTGTATTAAATATTAAGTTGTTTACCTCTTCCAACAAAGATGAATTTTTTAAGCAATATAGAGTTTCCCAGTCTCTACTCGGTATACCTCAAAACCTATCTCCCCTCTCCAAAATAGCGGCTACGGTGTATACACATCTTGTGAAATCCCCCTAAATCCCCCGCTAAATTGGGGGACTTTAATTCTTATTCCCCCTTTTTTAAGGGGGGTTAGGGGGGATAAAAACACTGTGAAAGCAAATTCTAATACTTCTGTGTACACCGTAGCCCTTAATAAGGAGAGGGGTTGGGGGGGTGTCAAACTGTACCTCAGTTGCTGTAGGAACGCTATATATAAATAACGAAGCCCAATTCTTTTTTTCGGGTGTCTGTTGGTTTACCGAGTGGTACCGACGTTAGGATATTGTATTATCTGTAAGTACCTTGGCGAAGACCGCGCAACTACAAACATTTTTCACATTCCATAAACCCGATTTCCATCACCGGGTAAGATTGTCAAAGACCGAGGATTTATGCTCGAACCGATAGTAACCTCAATTTCTCCGTCCCAAACTTCAATCGAAAGTACTTTATCTCCAGAACCTTCGTAATCAAAGTATTGACACCTTGAAGCTGTTCGTCTTTTGACGGTACCTTCACGAGTCATACTCGCTAACCCAGAGTCAACACATTTATAAGTGTCATCCCCGAAATTTAATTTTTTAGGTGGTGGTGTTTCGCTAATATCTAATTGATTTGTTGCTTCTAGTAATGCTACTTCTACCGTGTCGTCTTCCTCGACGCTCAACCATCGGATATCATTAATATCCTGCAGCATATATTCCATCCAGGAATACTCATCAACTGTATAGGTCAGTTTTCCTTCTACTACCCAATCGATACCCATATACTGAACGATATCGCCAACTTGTAAATTAAATACATTTCGTTTCAGCGATGGTAGTTCTTTTTTTGGTTTGCTACCGGGTAATTTACCTTGTTGTTGAAGCACTAACAAGTAAGCTCCACCAGCGATGATTGCGAAAACTCCAAGCCAGATTATTATTGTCATAATGTTTTTGATTTAAGTTTTTTATAGAGTGGAAGATAAAGCCACAAAGAGAAAAGAAAACAAGGGAAAATAAATAATTCTTAACTTTGTGACTCTTTATAATAATTGTTTGTAGTAAGGACTCTAGTCCTTAAATGCGAGCGATAAATTGCTTACTACGAACCTTAATTTTTCATGGCAAAATTGAGTGGGTTTTGGTCGCGTCGATGTCTGGTAGGAAGTGGTTCTGGCTGTTCATTACCTGCAAGGGCTGCGGTTTTTTCCAAAGATTTTCTGAAATGCTTGGCTGCATAGATGGACATATCTCGGGGTACGTTAATGCGGTCGCGCAAATATCGTAGACCAACATCAGAATTCGGTGGGGGTACGCATTCTTTACCAGTCATCATGTGCGTTAATGCACAACGTAGCGCTTCATCGAATAGCTTATCGTCTGCGGGATTCACTCGGGTAATATTGGTTTGATGTTTGATAATATTTTGCAGGGCTTCCTCGCGAGAGTTTTCGGGTTCTGGATAACCAACGTCTGGTAGACCAAACCAAGGACCATTATTTACCCGTGCTTTATTAATAAGCATTTGAGGTTCGCCATTTTCCCAACATCCTCCCATTTGTGGTGGTAAATCATGTACGTGGGTGTGAAAGTCGCTTTGGGTTCCGCGATAGGTTGGTCGGGTTTCCATTGCGTCAAACCATGCGCTGAAACGAGGGTTTTCTTCTCGCATGGAGTAACCTTTGTAGTAGTAAAGGCTGGCATTCATCCGTTCTACATAGGGTGTAAAGATAACGTCAACAATGCCGAAATTATCTAAAAAGTAAGGCCCAAGAGTTTGCGCTAAAGCTTGTTCAACTTTAGCTACTACTTGTGTAAATTGTTCGCGGTTGCGCTGTTCTTGTCGAGAAGAACTTGCTGGGTAGCACAGCCAAGAACACCAAGCTCTAAATAACAGTCGTTCTAGTTGACGTAGAGGAAGCACCCCACGGTCTTTCATTCCTTGGTTTAATGGGCCAAAAACTTTTTCTAAAGCAATCAAAATATCATCGCTTTCTTTAATAATTCGTCCATCAAGCTCAATAGCTGGGAGCATTCCCGACGGGACTTTACGCTTGTACCAACTTTCTTTTTCCCCATAACAGAACATTGTCACCTTTTCGATGCGGTAGGGAACCTGTTTTTCCTCTAACCACAGCCAAATTTTTTGACAGTAGGGACACCAAGCATGATTATCGCGGTAAAGTGTTACCCGCACATCAGATTCGGATTGACCAAATAAGCGTAATCTTGCTTTAGCATTAGTCGCACCATTTACCGTATCTATTTGATAATCCGTAAGGGTTTCTAGTTCTTTCCAGCTAAGGGGTGGGGTAGTCATGAGATAGGTTGATAGAGATTTACTAAAGACTTTTCTTGACTTTACAATATTTTTTATTGCACTAAGTAGGTCGATTTTGAAAATCGTAATTAGGATAAGGAAGTAAGAAACTAATCAACGATAACAGGTAAAAATGACTCAAACACTACCTAAAGTATTAACAGAAACACTGATAACATTTGAAGATTTTGCCAACTTAGACACGGGAGACAAAAGATATGAGTTACATTCAGGGGTACTTGTAGAAATGGCTCAACCAATCGGAGAACATGAAAACGTTACGGGTTTTTTATCTACAAAAATAACTGTAGAATTTGACAGATTAAAATTACCTTATTTTTTGGCTTCAAAAGTTTTAGTAAAACCTCCTGGTAAAGATTCTGGCTTTTTACCCGATGTCTTAGTATTAGACAAGCGTAATTTAGTTAATGAGCCATTATATAGAAAAGAATCTACCGTCTCTCAAAGTGCAACAATTCCTTTAGTAGTAGAAGTAGTTAGTACTAATTGGTCAGACGATTACGCTTTGAAATTAGACGAATACAGCGATATTGGCATACCTGAATATTGGATTGTAGATTATTTAGGAATAGGTGGTAAAGAATTTATTGGTAGTCCAAAAGAACCAACTTTCACAATTTGCGAACTAGTAAATGGTCAATATGTCAGAACACCATTAAAAAGTGGAGCTATTCAATCAAAAGTATTTCCTGAGTTAAATTTAACTGTGGAACAAATTTTTAATGCTGCTGCTTTTTAACAATTAGCAACTACCAATTACAAATTACCAATTATAAATTATTAATTTTCCCCAAAACCTTGCATGGTGCGTGACGCGATTATCAAAACTTGTTGTTATAACCAAATTAATCGAGCGCGTCGCACACCCTACAATTACCAATCCAAAATCTAAAATCTAAAATCTAAAATCCAATTAATAATTCAACCACCTTGCTTGCATTTGATAGCTAACAATTACCGGATGAGATAGTCGGTTTATTTCTACTTTTCCTAACTGCATATCTTTTGGTAGTTCAAATAAGTTATGTAATAGGTTTTCTGTTAAAAAACGGGTTTCTACCGGAAGCTGGAATGTTTCTGAGTTTAGTTCTTGACGAGATGCTAAAACAAAACCCCAAGGACCGAAGCTGGGAACGCTGATGGTATAGGGATTCACTTTTAATCCGACCTCTTCAAGTGTCGCAGCAACACAGCTAATTACTTTGGGTGCAAAGAATGAACTCGATGCTTGCGTTACAAACACACCTTTATCTGTAAGTCTTCCTAACAAACGTCGGTAAAAACCTTCTGAGTAAAGTTTGGCGATAACTTTTTGGTCTGGGTCGGGGAAGTCTGCGATAATTACGTCGAAGGTATCTTTGAGTTTGGGTGCGGTTAAGAATGCGTCAGCATTAATTACTTCTACGCGAGAATCTTCTAAGGAGTTAGCGTTTACTTGTTTTAATTGCGGGTGACGTTTGGCTATTTTAACAACTTCCGGGTCTAATTCAATTAATACTACTTTTTCAACTTCTTTCCATTTAAGCACCTCTCTAATTGCCATTCCATCCCCAGCACCCAATACCAAAACTCGCTTTCTATCAGGTGTTGCGCTCATTGCGGGATGCACTAATCCCTCATGGTAGCGGTATTCGTCTATAGTGGAAAGTTGTAAATCGCCGTTGAGAAATAATCTGGAATCTTTACCTTTACGAG
>CAKZYM010000004.1 GCA_937884685.1 uncultured Calothrix sp. | reverse complement strand
AGTCTATTACCTTTGTTGTGGTTGTTGTTGTTGTTTTTATTTGTGGTACGCATAAATTGCTAATCGGGGCTGGTGTAGCGACCAAGGTAGAGGAGGTAATAATTTAGATAATGCGGATGCAGTATGCTTAAAAAGAACCAGAAGTCGTATTCCTAGATTAGTTAAAAAGTTAGAAGCTTTTGGTATAAATCCCAAACAAAATATTGAAGCTTTTATCAACAATTTAGACCAATGGAATCAAGCATCCCCTCGCGTCTCTGATGCTTTTCCTAAAAAGTACGCTGATGCTTTGAAAAAAGGATTAAAAGGTAAAGAAGCAATTTTATGGGCAAGAGTTGAAGCTTTTCGTAAACGTAATGGGGAGCTTGAAGCAGGAAATTCCCGAGTCGGTTTATTTTCGATTTGTTTGAATCCTCAAAATACTTACTACACTACGAGGTTACGAAAATATTCAATATGGTCGGAACGTTGGAGATGGAATTGCATTGCTTTAGACCAAAAAAGAAGATTAGAAGCTATTCATCAGGTTTTAGCTCGAAATTATCGTTTTAGTGACCAAAATTATTCAGAATAAAATTTTGTTTTAGATATGTTATAAATAATCAAATTCAAGGATTTATAAATGGACATACATCAACTGAATTTATTTGATGACGTACCAATAGAACCGCGACAATTGGAATTATTTGTATATCCACCTCCACCTCCGAAACCAGGACAATTAGAGTTGTTTCCAAGCATTAGATATAAATCTAAGTGTTCCAACAAAATTTTATTGACTGTACCAGAATTACAGCAATGGAAATCACAAATATTTAATTTTCAACAGAAAACACGTACAGAATCGTCAATTGAGCAAACTACATTATTTGACTTACCATCAAGTCACTACGACTATGATAAAATTGACCCGCTGATGCTTGAGTTAAAATCAATATCCCTTTATCAAAAACCTATTAATTATCCTCAAAAAAGTTGCTTATATTTCGTAGTAGATTCTGTTGCAAATATTATTTTATATGTAGGAGTAATATTACGTTCTGGTAAAGTAGGACAACAGGAATATAGTTTTAAAGAATATATACAAAGCTATCAAAGTTTTCATCATGACTACGGTTTAAAAACTGCTATAAAAATAGGTTACGTATTGGATATACCACAACCTAAAGAAGCTATACAGGAATTAAAACTATATTTTATTTATAAATGGCGCAGTCCCTTTAATAATGAGAATTGCACTATATGGGGGCAACCTTTTGGCAGAAAAAACTTTTAATACTATCTAATCATTGTGTACAAATGTAATAAACTTGGAAAGCAGATAATAAAGTTGGAAACTAAAATGTAAAGCTCTATAATTATTTTGTACGCAAGTAAGGCAAATTAAGTAACGGTGCTTATTTTTAAAGAAAATACCTAGCTTCTAGTTGCATACTTTTATAACAGTTTACAACTTTATTATTCTATGCTAAGGAGAAAAACTTTGCATGTAAATCAGTTCCCAAGTTTATTATGAATAATTAATTTAGTATTGAACGAAGAATCAAGTTTTTCGAGCGTTTTTAGTTTCCAACTTTTTATGTTTGTACAATTGTATAGAATAATGTCTAATAAAAATAATTCAGCATCAACGGATTTCGTTTAAAGGGGTTATGCAAAATTTACTATTACACGCGAGATTTAGAATTAAAAGGGATGATTCCTATGAATAAATTTCCTAGTTTTTAGCTAAGAGGAAATAAAGGAAAAAACAAATGTAGAGACGCTGCATAGCAACGTCTTTCAACCGTTCGATGCACCACATAATTATTTATCAAACACCTACAATCAACCAACTACATCAAATGCGATAGTCCTAAAGGACGACGCTAAAGCGTATCGCCATTGCTGCAAGTTTATTAGTATCGGCTCCCCGGACTCCTGGGGGTAACTGTACTCCTTCTACTTTGATTCCACCACGAGTTGCATTATCAAGGTCTGAAAGTAGTTCATCTGTTAAATTCAAAAATTCATCTTCTTTTGGAGCAATAGGTCCTCGGGTGGTTCCACCTCTACTAGCAATTCCTTTAAGTGCTTTGAGGGAATTTCGCAGTGGATTGGTACTAGCAATAATTAATGCTTCGGTCATTCCAAATGGTTCGCCGACTGTTAATTTAAATCCATCATTCTGACTGGGAATTATCCTCTTTTCACCTGCTGGTAATAACGTTGCATTTATAGAAGCACCCCAATCAAAAGGAAAGATTACCGCCATTTCTCCATCTGCATCAATGACTAATATACTAACGTAAAGCGGTTGGGATTCAAGATTTTCTAGTTCAAAAGCAACTCGGGTACCTACTGGTAATTTAGGAATTCCGTTTTCTGTCGTAACTGGTTTTGCTGGTGTGTTTTGATTAATTCCTTTTTTATTGAAACCTCTAACTGGAAAAGTTTTGCTAATAACTTTTTGGCTCTCGGCTATATTCATCGAAGCGGTAACTTTGACGCTTGAAGTATTAGTATTACCCAGCATTTGTTTAACAACTTTTGCTGCTAATAGTGATTTAAATTTAGGTGTTAAACGTTTGATTGCTGCTGTAACTGTTTCTCCCGAATCTCCGAAAGATTTTGGAATAATTTCGTCTAATGTTGTGACGAATAAACCGAAACTACCCACGGGTGGAAGATTTGCGACGCGACGTTTTTGTAATTCCCCATATCTCGCTTTAGTCATTTTACCGAAAATATATTGCACTTCTTGCTTTCTCAAAGGTAAAGCAGAAACGCGGTTGATTCCTTGAAAAGCTTGTCTGGCTTGATTAAGAGTATTACTATCCAAATTATCATCAAGTCCGATATTCAACTGAATATTTGCTGGAATACCCCGAATTCTTTCTTGTAAAAGCGTTCCCAGTTTTAATTGTGTGTCTTTAATTAATGTTCCTTTACCAACCAACCCTTGACGGGATTCTAATTTAACCAATCCTCTGCCACTACCTTCAGCAACCGTGAAAACTGCGTCCTTCTGATAAGCTTCCAGAGACTGAGAATCTACTCCACCCAACCATAATTCTACTTGATTGCCATTCACTTTAGTAACTACTGCTTCGGCGTAATTAGCTTCAAAAGGAGTAAAGTAAAGCGAAGGATTGGGTTGCTTGGTATTTGTTTCCAATTCTGGAATTAGAATATGAAATGATTTTTGTGAATATATATTAGTACTGAGACTGACATCAGCTAAAGTTCTCTTTACGGATTCATTTTGTGCTTGTTGCCAAATATGTTGAGTAAATAGATAAGTAAATGCACCTGCGGAAAAGTCATCGAAGGAAGCATCAAGGGCTAATTGGTCGCGTTTTGCTGAAGCTATAACAATTCCTTTAGCGATATTTTGACGACGCAATCTGATAAATTCTTCAGGAGAAAGATTAAGTCGTTTCAACAAAGAGCGCTGATATTCCAACTCGTTGGGACTAATTTGTAATTTTTTGCTACCACTGCGAGAACGAACCACAAAATTACCTCGTTTCGCACCTCCAGAATGACAGCTATCCAAAACCATAGTTACATTATCTGTTTTCAATGCATACATGAGTAAAAACAGAGTGTGTCCCATAATTTCTTCCACCGTACCACCAGAGGAATTATTACCCGAATCAATCGGAATCAGCGTACTGTTATATCCATCGGGACTGTCTTTATCTGGATCTAAAACCCGTCCACCATGTCCCGAAAAGTGAAATACTACCACATCTCCGGGTTTGGCTTGATTAATTAAATGTTCTTCAAATGCTGTTAATATACATTTTCGTGTTGCTTGAGAATCGGTAAGTGTGATTATATCTTGAGGATTGAATCCGAAACGATGAATTAATAATTGTTTTTGTAACATCACATCGTTGACACAACCCTCAAGTGGAGTTAATTCACCACTGTATTGATTAATACCAATTAAAAGCGCTAACTTGCGTCCGGTATTTTGCGCGAGAGCTTTGGTGTATTTATTCCCCTGCTGGATGATATCCAACTGACTGACACCAATTGCAGTTAACGCGGAACCAGCGAATTGTATAAAATGACGACGTTTCATAGGATTTTAACAACGGATGAGTTATCTAATAATTTATATATCTAGGTGTTATTGGGGGTATGCAGTTTTTATCGTTCCTAATGTTCGTTTTTCCACGAAATGTCGGGAGACGTAGCACTGCTACGTCTCTACATCAACACAACGATACATTCTGCTACGTATTACCCCTGATGTTTTTAAAGATTTAACATACGCAGTTTAAGTTTGTATAAAGCTGCATACCTCTTAAATTCTTAGATGTATATTGAGATGTTGGTAAATATGAGCTTGATCAAAACTTATTTTGAGGGATTTTGAAGCATTTTAGCAGCACAAAGGCTCCTTCTATCATCACTGCTGCGTCAATCTGAGAAAAAATTAAACCATCAATTGAGGAACGCAAATGAATCAATTTATCCGCAAAAAACCTTTTAATTTCGTAATCTCCGTAGTTATCGGTGTTGTAACTTTAGGTGTATTGACATCGGTGAAAGCCCAAATAGACCCGAACCCCGAACAAGTCCCGACACCCAAATTTACTAATGCTGAAAATGCCAATAAATTGAAGTTACCAGTTAAATTACCAACAGACGGTAAATCCTTTAAACCCAATGGACTCAACCAATTAAATAAAATTCCTAAAACCCGAGGAATAATTGGTAAAGATAACCGTATTCCTATGACTCTAAGAAAATATCCTTGGTCGGCAATTGGTAGAGTTGCCGGAATCACCCCTAGTGGGGGAGAATACCATTGCACGGGAACTCTGATTTCAGAAAATGTTGTTTTAACCAATTCCCACTGCGTTGTTGATAACAAAACCCGTAAATTAAATACAAAAATCTGGTTTCAGCCAAATGTGATTAATGCTGAAGTACTAGATAAATCCGATGTAGCAACAGTTAAACAAGTAATTTACGGTACTGACTTCACCGATAGGAATTCCGTTCAAAATGATTGGGCCGTAATGTTGATTGACAAACCATTGGGTAGAAAATACGGTTACTTAGCATTAAAGAACCTGCCAACATCCGCTTTCGCTAAGATTCCCCAGCAGCTATTTTTCGTCGGTTATTCCGGCGATTTTCCCGATTCTCGAAAACCCCGCTATCGAGGTTTTACCGCTGGTCCCGGATGGACTGCGGGAGCGCAACAGGGATGCAGCATTTTGGGTGAAGAACAAGGAATATTGTTTCACGACTGCGACACAGCGGGGGGTTCTTCCGGTGGTCCAATTATCGCCGTTATAGATAATAATCCTTATATTGTCGCTTTGAATAATGCTGAAATTAAAGATAGATATGGAAAAGGAATAGTTAATTTAGCCGTGAAAATATCCACTATTGAAAAGGCTTTGAAAGAGAATTAGTTCGTATCTCCAAATTCCCACACCTTCCAAGGGTGGGGCTATAATTTCCACAGGTTAATTTGTAGAGACGTAGCACTGCTACGTCTCTATATTTTGTGGTTATCTAAATAGCCTCCAAAAAAGGTAAACATTTTTTGCATAAAACGACCTATAAAATACATAAAAATACTGATAAATTATCTAGGCTAATGCAAAAATTATTGCATATCCTCTACTTTCCCAGAGATATGAATAATTGCTGGTAATAATTGCTGGAGGATTGAATCATGCGCTACAATCTCAAATGGTTTGCTGCTGCGAGTGTGTTGTTAATTACCTTGCCTACAGACGCTGCGGTAAGGGGCAATTCATCCGTTACCAAGTTATCTGTTGTCGGTGAAAAAGTGAAGATAGCGCCAGGGGAAGTCAGAAGACAACGTAGAGATGAAGCTTTGCAGTTAAATCAACAATTCGAGTTAGCTCAATCAGCAGAATTACAGGAAGCAGAAAGACTGAATGAACAAGTTGAGCAATTGTACGAGCAAGGTAAATATACAGAAGCGATTCCCCTAGCAGAGAAAGTCCTAGCTATACGGGAAAAAGTACTGGGTTCGGAACATCCGGATGTGGCAACTAGCCTCAACAACTTAGCTTTTCTTTACTTCTTACAGGGGAATTATATTAAGGCAGAACCCCTTTATTTACGTTCCCTAGCGATTTTGGAGAAAGTGATGGGTAAGGAACATCATGATGTAGCACTAAGACTCTAAAAATTAGCAGACCTTTACAATAAACAAGGGAATTATACAAAGGCAGAACCTTTTTCCCTACGTTCCTTAGCTATTAAAGAGAAAGTTTTAGGTAAAGAACATCCAGACGTGGCAAGTAGCCTCAATAACTTAGCAGAAGTTTACCGAAAACAAGGGAATTACACCAAGGCAGAACCTCTTTATCTACGCTCTCTGGCTATTTGGGAGAAAGTTTTAGGTAAAGAACATCCTTACGTGGCAATTAGCCTTAACAATTTAGCTCTACTTTACTCTTTACAGGGGAGTTATAGCAAAGCGGAACCCC
>CAKZYM010000003.1 GCA_937884685.1 uncultured Calothrix sp. | reverse complement strand
ATTACTCAAAATATCCGGTAATACCGTTACACCTCTTGCTTCTAAAGATAAATTTGCTTCGAGGGTGACTGGGCCATTCGCAGCTTCTACTATTAGATTTGCTTGAATTTGATTGACGTTTTCATCGGTAATTTGATTTTCTAAAGCTGCGGGAATCAATACATCACAAGGTAATGTTAATAACTCTGCATTACTAATTGGTTTGGCTTGAGGATATCCTGATATTTTTCGATTATTCTCTTTCTGATAAGCTTTTAAGTCTTGAATATCTAAACCGTTTTCTGCTAAAACACCACCGGAACCTGTAGAGACAGCAATAATTTTTGCACCTGCTTGATGCAGTAATTCAGCCGCTGCACCACCGACGTTTCCAAATCCTTGAATAGCAATTCGTATTCCTTCCAAGGACTTACCTTTATCTTTCAAAGCTTCGCGGACAATAATCATTACACCACGTCCGGTTGCCATTTCTCTTCCCAAGGAACCACCGATGGAAAGTGGTTTCCCGGTGACTACTCCGGGGACAGCATGACCCATATTTACAGAATAAGTATCCATCATCCAGGCCATTTCGCGGGCTGAAGTTCCCATGTCTGGTGCAGGAATATCTACCGAGGGACCAATATCTTTGATTAACTCGCTAATGTAACGTCGGGAAATACGTTCTAATTCTCTAGCGCTATAGTTTTTCGGATTTATCGCAATACCACCTTTACCACCACCGTAGGGTATTCCTAATAATGCACATTTCCAAGTCATCAGCATTGCTAAAGCCGAAACTTCTCTCAATGTGACTGCTGGATGAAACCGAATACCACCTTTAAATGCTCCTAAAACGTTACAATGTTGGACTCGATGTCCTGCTAAAACCTGGATTTCACCGCTATCTCGTTTTACTGGAATCGAAACCGTAACTACCTTACGGGGGTTGCTCAGAATTGCTAATAAACCTTGGTCTAATCTTAATTCTTTTCCGGCTGCATCTAGATAACTGCAAGCTTGGTCGAACGGACAAATATGAGCGGGAGAAGGAATATCAGATGTTAGAGGAAATTTTTTATCCATAAAATGTAACAATAAAATATTCTTGGTTATTCCTATAGATGTAGACGCGATGTAATGTGTATCTACATGGTTTAACCTAACCTAATTTTTGAAAACTCTTGATAATTTCGTAAATTTCGTTACATTTTACAGGGGAGAAATAGTAATCTAAAAAACGCATCCGTTATTAAAATCCAATATCTGGAGTAGGAAAGTTTTTGGGGTTTGTAAATCTAAATCCCAAACTTTGTGTATTCGACAAGCTACGCAAAATCCAAAATCTAAAATCTAAAATCTAAAATCGAATGACATCTACAAATTCTCAAAAACTACCTTTACCTCCCGGTCACTTTGGCTTACCAGTTATTGGTGAAACAATCAGCTTTTTACGCGATGAATATTTTACTGATAAGCGATATAAAGAATACGGTTCTGTTTTTAAAACAAGTATTTTTACTAGCCCTACAGTAATCATGATTGGTTCGGAAGCTAACCGTTTTCTATTTACCAATGATAATAAATACTTTTCCAATAAATGGCCAGCAAGTACCAGAACTTTATTAGGTTCTGCCTCTTTAGCAGTTCAAAGAGATAGTATTCATACAAAAAGACGTAAGATTTTATCGCAAGCTTTTCAACCAAGAGCTTTAGCTGAATATGCTTCGACAATGGAAGATATTCTGCAAAATTATTTTCAGAAATGGGAAGCAATGGGTACTTTAACTTGGTATCCAGAGATTAGAAAATATACTTTTGATGTAGCCTGTAAATTATTAGTTGGAACCGATGTTGAAGATAATAGTAATTTTGTAGAAATTTTTGAAGAATGGGTGGGAGGTTTATTTAGTCTTCCTCTAAATTTTCCTTGGACAACATTCGGAAAAGCATTACGTAGTCGCAAACTGTTACTTGCAGAAATTGAAGAAATAGTATTGCAGCGTCAACAGCAACCCGCTTCAAGTAAGGATGCTTTAGGAATGCTATTACAAGCAACAGACGATGATGGTAATCAACTTGATATAGAAGAAATTAAAGACCAAATACTAACTTTACTATTTGCAGGACACGAAACATTAACATCAGCAATTGCTTCGATGTGTTTGCTATTAGCACAGCATCCAGGAGTTCTAGAAAAGGTACGCGAAGAACAGCAAGAATTAGGACATTCGCAACCTTTAACTTCTGATAATCTCAAAAAAATGACTTATTTAAACCAAGTTATCAAAGAAGTTTTACGTATCATTCCTCCCGTTGGTGGTGGTTTTCGAGAGGTAATTCAAGATTGCGAATTTAACGGTTATTTGATTCCTAAAGGTTGGTCTGTCTTATATAACGTACCTAAAACACATCAAGATAAAAATATTTATAGTTCACCTTCAGAATTTGACCCCGAACGCTTTGCTCCGGAAAGGTTAGAAGATAAATCCAAATCTTTTTCTCATATTCCATTTGGTGGTGGAATGCGTGAATGTATTGGTAAGGAGTTCGCGAAGTTGGAAATGAAGATTTTTGCAGCGCTTTTAGTTAGGGATTATGAATGGAAACTTTTACCAAACCAAGATTTAAGTATCATACCAGCGCCTACTCCTTATCCTAAAGATAAATTGAAAGTTGAGTTTAATAAATTAGGGAGTAGGGAGTAGATATCTCGTTCCCAGACTCTGGCTGGGAAAGTACTTCAAGAGGCTCTGCCTCTTAATATACACTCTGTAAGGCAGAGCCTTTTGAACTGTATTCCCAGGTAGAACCTGGGAACAATAAACAAAGTTGAATTTAATAGCCAAAAAGAATTTATGTTGGTTTGTAGTGAGGAATTTATTCCTCTAAACTACGAACTTTTATTTATCACTTAAGAAAAAGAAATATAAAAAAAGGATTTACGCTTATTCCTATTAACTATTCAGCCGGTAATTTAAATTGATTCCCCGATTAAATCTATTTTTAAATCTATTTAATGTACTTCTGCTCTTGTTGCTTCAGCATCGATGGGTTTCACCATAAACAGCTTAACCATATGTCCCATGATGGAAAGTAAATGAGGTGCTTTTTGCAATATTTTGACAATTTTCGGACGATTGGTATTATCAATCTCCGTTAATTGCAAATTGCTATCGGAACACTCTTCCAATCTTCGGAAAAATTCTGGATGTTTCGTATTCAGAATAGCCGGAAATGCTCTTGCTGATGTATTGTTGGTTTCTTCAATAACTCTTTTATTGTATTCGCGAGCATCTATACCAAGAGATTCATAAAAGCTGACTCGTTCAAATACCGTTAAAGTGTGGGTTACGAATACGGTTAATAAGAAGAAACGTACCCATAAACGTGCTTTCCAATTATTGAAAAGTGACGGTTGTGACCTTAATAATGCTTTGAAAAAATCTCCATGTCTGTTCTCATCCTGACACCAACTTTCAAAGTAACGGAACAGTGGATAAAATTGATTTTCTGGATGTTCTTCTAAATGACGAAACATAATAATATATCGCCAATAACCGATTTTCTCAGATAGGTAAACCGTGTAAATAATCCACTCTGGGGGAAAGAATGTGTATGTACGACTTTTGGTTAAATAACCTAAATCTAAAGAAAGATTAAAATCCGCCATTGCTTTATTTAAAAATCCTGCATGACGTGCTTCGTCTCTAGCCATGCAGTTAAAAGCATCCGATAACATGGGATTGCGATTCTTGAGCTTGCGGGATAATTCTTTGAACAGCAAGAATCCTGAAAACTCAGAAGTACAAGAACGTTCTAAGAAATCAATAAAAGCTTTACGCTTCTCTCCGTCGATACTATCCCAAGTTTGCTTAAATTCTTCATCTCGCACAAAATGATGACGATTGTAGTCAGCTTTCAATTCGTCTACAATCGCACCCAACTCAGTTTCATGCGCTGAAATATCCATTAAAGCTACAGCATCAAAATCTGTAGTGTAAAACCGAGGGGTTAACAGCGTTTCTTGTACTGGAGCTTTTACACCTTCTTTTAGCAACTCTGGTTCCGGGGTTGGAAGAGACTTTACCATGAGAATTCTTCGATTTATCTATGGGTTGGGCTATATATCCATTAATAGAAGAATTTTTTCATCTAAGGTCAAAATATTTAAATTGATTTACAAAAACAATTTTTTGCAAGCGATGCAATTGTTTCACGCTAAGTAGATTTACTCTCTAACAATCTTTACTTATTAATAAATTTTTCTAATAAACTAGTTATACAGATACAATAAATATATATCTAGACTAACTAAGTATTTTTTTATCGTTATGATTTATATATGTATTTTTACTTTTAAATACACATGTATAAAGTTATATTTAATACTCTTTACTTTCAAAACTAACCCTTAAGATAGATGTAATAAAAAATAGCAATAGGGTATATTGTCATAATTATCACTTCATAACGTTATAGGTTAACATAAAGTTAATAATAACTTAAATAAAGATTATTAGAGGGAAATTATGGAAGAATTTGAGAATAAAGATAAAGAAAATTTTTTATTCCCTCGTAGCCGTTATTACGGTCAATTCAACCCAGAAAATTTAATATTTAACGCTAACTTACAAGAATTTGCTCAAAAGGCAGGCTATATAGTTAATTTACAAACTTCAGGGAAAATAACTTCTGAAGAAGCCTATAAACAAATTAAAGCGCTGTGGAAAAAATTAAAACATAGCAAGAAGGAGCTTGGAATCAACGATGACCCTTCTAATAATGTTTAAATTAAATCGATTTTTAATTACTTGTAGAAAATTAATTTAATATTCCGTTTATTCAGTTAACAGCGGAAAGTGCGGTCTGGGGGAGACAGTCCGTTGTGGAGAAACACCACCGCTGTAGAAACTAGTCTGGTTTCTCACGAGAAAAAGTTTTGGAGGCAGGAAATAAAACAACAGCTATATAACTAAGTAGTAAATATAGCAGTTTTCAACTTGATAGAATACACCCCTCTCCTTAATAGTTCGAGGGGCTGGAGGTGAGGTTTATCAAAATGTATTGCACTCAACCGAAAAGCGTTATATGTAAATAATTTTGCTTAAATACTTATTGCCAACAGATAAATATTAAGATGCTAAGTAGGTTGGTAGAAAAAGCATAATTGTACTATTTGCCAATACGTCATTCTACAGTTCAATTTATACTTCCTCATCATATTTTAATGCCAATTTACTCAGCCTAGATATTAGTATTTGGTCAATAGTTCAAATTCTTTTGGACTCAAGGAAACCATAATATTTTCCGAATCTATGCGGATAATCCAGCGTTTACTAACCTCTTCATTCGGTAAAGTTTCTCTAGCATAGATAAAACCAACCTTACCTGCTATGTGAGACGGACGTAAAATTATTACCTTATCTCCGACTCTTATACTCTGTGAGTTAGCCAATTACACCCCCTAATCAAACTAATATCAAAATTTATTGTTACGACATAATATAAGCAATAACCGATGTATCTTTTAACTTATACTTAACTTAAGATTTATATTAGCGTTTTTTAGGTAGATCAGATAAATATCATACATAGTAATAACTTATGAACATTAAAACTTGAATCACTAAGACTCATTTTACTTTTAATTTGTTCATAATTTTTTGCAATAATTGAGCGCTGATTAGTTCTAGGAGGAATTAAAGTTGCTAGGTTTTTTTGAGATATAAAGAAATGTTGATAGCTATATGGCGATACAAAAAATTGAGAGCGCAGCAAGTATTGTAGAAATCATGTTAATTTTGTAATCGTAGTTCGCGCTCGATGCTCGTTTCAGTATTAAAGTATTGCTTTTAGTGGGACACAAGAGAAGCGATTATTGCTTATCTAATGTAAATAAAACTGCGTAAATCCTGTTGAAGATAGCGTTTCATCAATACAGGATTAGAAATGAGTAACAATTTAGCTATAAAACTTCGTTCCGGAACCCAGCACTCTCATGCTGAAACGGAAAATATCGGTTTTATGAAATGTTTCGTCAAGGGACTTGTCGATAGAAGTTGTTTTGCAAAATTTTTGAGTAACTTATATTTTGTCTACAGTGAATTAGAGCTAGCTGTCGAAAAGCATAAAAATCATACTTGTATTAGTACGATTTACTTTCCCGAATTGAATCGTAAAGATAATTTAGAGAAAGATTTAGAGTTCTACTACGGTTTGGATTGGAAAAATCAAATAGCACCTTCCCCCCAAGCTCAAAATTACATTTCCCGTATTCGTGAAGTGTCAGAAAAAGAGCCAGAATTATTGATAGGACACGCTTACACTCGCTACATGGGTGACTTATCCGGGGGACAAATGCTACAAAAAGTAGTCCAATCAACCTTAAAGTTAGAAGGTTATCAAGGTACATCTTTTTATCACTTCGAGCAAATTCCCGACAAAACAGCATTCAAAAACAAATATCGCGAATCTCTCGACAAAGTTCCAGTTGACGACAAAACAGCCGAAAAAATCGTCCTAGAAGCAAACAAATCATTTTCTTTCAATATGAAAATAGCTAAAGAATTGGAACAAATTTTAATCCAATCTATTGGTGAAGCAGAGTTTCGTAAATTGATAAATAACGAAACCACTACATTCTAGAAGTAGCGAGTAGCGAGTAGCGAGTAGCGAGTAAAGAATAAAAATGATGTTTAAGTAGCACAAATTCAAATCAAAGTATTGCTGCTACTTTCTACTTGCTACTTGCTACTTTCTACTTGCTACTTGCTACTTTCTACTTGCTACTTGCTACTTTCTACTTGCTACTTTCTACTTTCTACTTGCTACTTAATACTCCTAACCGTTCACTGTTCACTGATTATGGTATTTCAATTTCCTAGCGTCAAGTTTGATTTAGACATCATAAAAAAATACAATACTGCGACACCAAGATATACTAGTT
>CAKZYM010000002.1 GCA_937884685.1 uncultured Calothrix sp. | reverse complement strand
CAGAAAAACAAGTGAAAATATGAGGTATTTTAATCGGATTTTAATTAGTTATGAGTTATGAGTTAGAAGTTAGGAGTTAGTAGTTAGGAGTTATGAGTTAAGAGTTAGGAGTTAGGAGTTAAGAGTTAGGAGTTAGGACTTAGGAGTTAGGAGTTAGGAGTTAAGAGTTAGGAGTTAGGAGTTAATTGATAATTGATAACTGTTCACTGCTCACTGTTCACTGTTCACTGATTAAGCTTGCAGATTCTATATCTAATAATAAGTTTGCTTGAGGTTGGTTACGAAGAATTGAGGCTGGGAATTGTTGGGTAATATTTCCTTCTAATAATTGTTTGATTAGTTTCGCTTTACTCTTTCCGGGTGCGAGGCAAATTATTTTTTTTGCTGCACAAATCATTGGTATAGTCAGGGTAAAAGCATATTTTGGTACGCTTTCTATGTTGGGGAAATGTCCTTGATTAACTTGTTGCTGATGGTTAACTGAATCTAATTTTACTAACTTTACTTTTAGCGGGTCTTTAAAATTTGCAACTGTTGGTTCGTTAAATGCTAAGTGTCCGTTTTCTCCGATTCCTAACATACATAAGTCAATATCTTGTGCTGTAAGTAGTTTGGAATAGCGCTCGCATTCTTGTAAAGGTTCTAATACATCACCTTGTATGTAGTGGAATTTATGGGGTGAAATAGGTTTTTCTATACGTTCTCGTAAATAATATCTAAAGCTTGAGGGATGATTTTCTGATATACCTAAATACTCATCTAGATGAAAACATACAATCCGCGACCAATCAATATTATTTAAACTTGCTAAAGCATCTAAAAATTTTAGTTGAGAATTACCTGTTGCAAACAATACTGTAGCGGTTTGTTTGTGTTTGAGAATTTGCTGTAAATCTTGTTGAATAATCGCTGCTGCTGATAGTGCAAGTTCGGGTTCTGAATCGTAAATCTGAACTGCTAGACTATCAACGCGAAAATCTTTTCTAGCTTTTGACATTTGACAACAAAAAAAATAATTATTTATCCATCATTTTTTATGTTATGCGTATAGTCAAAAAGTTTCTAATATCTCGCTATACAAAAGCTATTATACAAAGTGTAAAATTTTATTCGTTTATTTTGTTTATTAATTAATTAATTAATTAATTTATTTATTTATTTATTTTTGCTTTTAATCTTCTAACACTGTTCTTGAAGTAAACGGGTAGGGGTAGATTTTATCTCCACCCTTACACGCACTAGTTACCATAGGTTGTCAGATTTTTAATAGTTTTATTATAGTTTTTTGCAAGTTTTTATGCAGCAATTGTTACAGAAATGCACAAAATAATGTAAGGTATTTTATTAAAGTTTATATTTGTTTACAGTTGATGAGAACAAATTATGTTGGCTGCAATTTTATTTGATTTTGATGGAACAATTGTTAACACTGACCCCATACATTATAAAATCTGGAAAGATTTTTTACTCGAATATAACGTTGAGATAAACGAAGAATTATTTAAATCTAATTTTGCTGGTAGACATAATCCTGATATTATTCAAGATGTGTTACCACATCTATCGGCTGAAGAAAGTAAACGCTTTGCAAAAGAAAAAGAAGCAAGGTTTCGCGAACAAGCTTCTTTGTTAAAAACTATCAATGGATTTACAGAATTATTCGCTTGGAGTAAAGAGCATCATCTCAAGTGTGCTTTAGTTACCAATGCTCCGAAGCTTAACGCATACCATATGTTAGAAGCTTTGCGGTTGAAAGAGGCTTTCGACATCATAATTTTAGGTGAAGAACAAGCAGCAGCCAAACCAGACCCTACACCTTACCAGGTTGCTTTGGAAAAACTAGGACTACAACCACAGGAAGCTATAGCTATAGAAGACTCTCCTTCCGGAATGCGTTCTGCTGTTGATGCAGGTATTCGTACTATAGGTATCACTTCTACTCAAACTCCTGAAACCTTAAAGAATCTTGGTGCTTTTATGACTATTTCTGATTTCACAGACTCTGAGCTATGGACTTTTCTTAATTCTCAGTTGCAGGTTAACCGATAAAGGCTTCGATTGAGAATAAGTCTTCGTTAACATAATTGAAATTATTTGTCATTAGTAATTCTACAGCTTAAGAATAATAATTCGCAGGAGCTTGATATTGATAGAAAATATTATTCATAGAATAAGTATTCTCTATCGGTGATAAGTAAATTTTTGTAGAGTTTTGGTGTAGAGTATCTTTAGTTTTAATATCTACTTAAAAAAAGGTAAATAAATGGTTAAGGCATACTTTATTCAAATCATGAGGAGAGGTAGACATATGTATTGCTTTATTCTCAATAACTAATGAAAAAATCGGATTTATGCTCCTCGAATCATAGTTTTTACGTTTAACTATTTGCAATAAACCTAGTTACGACTGGATGTTTAAGGTATTATTTTAAGACTTTATCTTAGTTGAAATTTTTACGTGTATTCTCGGAGTTTGTCTGTATGGATATGGAACTCTATGGAGACCATATCTAAATCAAAGTAGTAAAGATTAATAAGCACTTGCACTTTATAAAGACATCGGTTAGATTCGGATGTAAAGTTTGACTCTGATGTTGGGAAAGCAAAAATAGGTAAGTTTGGATGAAAATCAGAGAAGTATTAACACAAAACTTTTCGTATTGATTCATTCAAGAGGCTGTGCTAAGCAGTAAATTGCTAGGTGTATGGTCGCATTTACCTATTCCTATATCAGTTAGACTTTCTTAACCTATCCTTAACCAAATCTCTTTTTTTGTGATTTAATTGAGAATTATTTGCAATATTTAAAAAAAGTTGGGTATAGTAAAGTTATCGAACTTAAAAATCTTTAAAAATAATATGGACTATGAAAGATATAGAAATAAATTAGATAATGAAGTAACTTTTTTTACTAATTACTAAATTGACTATTTACATATATTTTAATTTTGAGCTATGAGACTGATTAAACTTTACTTGTAAATTTAAGTATGAAGGGCTATATGTAAGTTTTGTTAGATATAGCAATGTGTATAAAACAGGTAAAAATGAATATGTATTATTCCGAAAATATGAGTATAATCCTAAGTGAAAACCCTAAAAATCAATCGATAACAGTAGAAAAAATACATAAAAGGAGATATTAAATAACTATCCATAGAGGTAAAAGATATTATTTATATCCTTTATTAAGCCATTAGTAACATTTTTTCTGGTATCAGAGACTTTTAATAGGTAAAGTGCTATAAAAAAGTTACTACCTTTAATATAAAAAATTGAATTTCTTGCTGAACTCATGCTTACTACGTTGCTAAGTGAATAATTAAAACTAAATTACGATTGAGAAATGTTTGTAGTAATCATGATTCTTATAGAGATTAATTGTAGATTTAACTATCTACATGCGTAATATCCTTTTTGCAAAATACTCTACTTATGTAAGTTAAATGAATCAAAATTTTTGTTCCGATAATTCACGAGCAGTAGCAGAAGATATTGTTGGTACTGCTACTAACAATCAATCCTACGTATTGATAGAATGTCCTCCTCCTTGGAGTTCGGATGCTTTCAGTTCTAAGTGGGTTCCGGACAATTTACGGCTATTTGTAAAGGAAGCAAAGCGAGCTAAATTACCAATTAAGTTTCAATTAATTGCGAATGATTTGTCGCACAAAGTAGACTCCACTACGCTTTTGATTTATCACCAACAAGCAGGAGGAGGTAAAGGGTATTCTCGTAGAGAATTTAAGCTCGAAAATATAGAACAAGCAGTAGCAACTATCAAAAAATGGTTGTGGGGAAAAAGTTTCAAATATGAAATTGATGCAACTACCAAAAGAGATATATTAGTCTGTACCCACGGTAGTCACGATAGATGCTGTGCGAGATACGGAAATCCTTTTTATTTTCATGCGAAAAATATCATCTCAGATTTGGGTTTGGACAATGTGAGAATCTGGAAATCCACTCACTTCGGCGGACATAGATTTGCACCAACAATGATAGACTTGCCTCATGGAAGGTATTACGGCAATCTTGATAGCGAGTCATTTAAGTCAATATTGACCCGTACTGGTGATATCAATAGTTTTAAAGATATTTATCGAGGTTGGGGAGTCCTCCCGAGGTCGATTCAAATTGTAGAAAGGGAACTGATTCTGCGCTTCGGATGGGATTGGTTTAATTACAAAGCCGCAGGTAGAATAGTTGAGGAAAATCCTGATAAGACTGTTGTATTAGCGGAGCTAACCTTTGAAAAACCCGATGGTTCGGTTTATAGTTGTCAGGCTAAACTTGTCAAAAATAATAGCAAGACAAAAACGCTCAAAGCTTCTTGTAATGCTAAACATGAAACTGTATTGGTAAAATACGATGTTGCTGATATGTGGGTAACTTCTAAAGAGATGGCACAAGCTGTCAGCTAATTGATTGGTCAAGTCAATAGTTTTTTAGCGCTTTGCAATCACCTTGAGCTTTATCTATTACTAAATATCACCTGCTATCATTAAATTATAATTAAGCTTACTATTGGACATTAATTCTCTTCGTTTAATTCCAAGTAGAGCAGTTTGATTTAATTAATGTGTGTTTCTATCAAATTATGTGTTTCCTAATTGATTTTGAATCTTAGGTTTTAGATTTTGGATTTTAACAGCGGATGCTTTTGTTTCGGATTCTGGATTTGAGACAAAGGTAAATTTTTACCGATTTAAAGTTGACTCAAAATCGTAACTATAAGCAATCAGCAGTAAGTTAACAGTTAACTTAATGGTGGTAGACTATCTGGGTCAATACCTTGGGATAACAAATAATTTCTTAGCTTTTCTTTCTGCTGACGTTCTTGTTCAATTAGTTCTACTGCCCAAGGTAGCATGTTATCTGATTCATCCCACCAGCGTAACCAATATCCTTGACGTGCTTCTTTTGAACCTTGCCAAGTTCCTAAAAATAGGTTCATCGAAGCGATAAAATGGCGACCATCGGGATTGGGTTGCTGTAACTCGTATCGTCCATTTTCTAATTGATAGAATTCTAGCAAACCCCCATCTGGGTCAAAAATAATATATACGGGTACTTTTAAAATTTGTTCGTAAAAAAACCATTTTCCCGGTGGATAGGTTCTTTTAACAGAATATTCTTCACCTTGAGTTTCCGATAAAAATTCCATCACCACCGCAGGAATATCACCTTCTAGTAATGGTGTGTAACTTCTACGGTTGTCTTCGATTGACTTTACTGAGGGAATATAGACCCAATCTGGAGCTTTAGCTATAAATTGTCCGTTAATTGTTGCACAAATGCCGAAATTTGAAGCAATCAGCATTTGTGGTTGAATAAACCCAAATATTTCTAAACTTTCGCGTAATGCACCTGCTAACAGCGGTTGTCCAGTATTTTCCACTGGTTCATCCTCAAGTTGAAAATCTTCTGGTAAAGCTTCCCAGGATACTACCAGTTCGATTGAAGACTTGGGTTTATCAATTTGGGTTGCCATAAAAACCGCCCATTTTTAAGACTTGATCATTATTTTATCGCTTTTTGGGAATTGGGCATTGAGAATTGATAATTGTTAATTGTTCATTGATTATTTGTCCGGTCGAATACTCATATATTTATCAATACGAATAGTGTCAATAATGGTGTAAATCTGATTTTCTGCTTCACCCAATGTTTTAAGTAGATGGGTTCCTAGCTCTAATGCTGCTTCAAATTCTGGTTGGACTACTTCTTTTGCTCCCATTTGAGTTAAAACATCTATTTCTTTATCGGAGTGCGACCGTACTATAATATCTAGCTGGGGAGCTATTGATAAAGCGCGTTCGAGCAATAATCTTGTGCTTGCTGGGTCTGGTAAAGCTATTACTAGTGCTTTAGCTTTTTCTAAATATGCTTTTTCTAAGACTAGTTCGGAATCTGCGTCACCGAATAGATAAGGTATACTTTTGTTTCTCAGTCTTTGAATTGCAGCTTCGCTGTTATCCATTACGATGATTGGATAACCTTGGCTTTGCAAAATTTTAACTACAACTTGTCCTACTCTACCGTAACCCGCTACAACTACGTGAGAATTTATGGTTTCTGGTATGGAAAGGCTTTTTGGTGTTTCAAATCGCTGGAGATATTTTCTAAAAAATGCCGTTTTTGTGAGGATATTGGCTATTTTGGGCGCTCTTTCCAATAATATAGGAGTGACAATTAAGGTGATTGCGGTAGTACCTAAAAGTAACAGATAAGTCTCTTCAGAAATTAAGCCTAAAGCTAAACCAGTTAGTTCGAGTACAAAGGAAAACTCACCTATTTGATTAATACCAAGAGCAGCAATTACTGCTGTCTTTACTGAATAACCAAATTTTAGGACGATGGGAAATATTATTGCTGCTTTACCTATCATTACTAAACTAACTAATCCCAAAATTGACCCGAAGTTGTTAATCAAAATTGCTGGGTCAATTAGCATTCCTATAGAAGCGAAAAATAGACTGGCAAAGGTATCGCGTAATGGTAGTACTTTAGCTAGAGCATGGTCTGCATAATCTATTTCCGAAATCATTAACCCTGCAACGAAAGCACCCATTTCAATAGAAAGACCCAGGGCTGCTGTAATTAAAGCAACTCCCAAACACAAAGCAATAATCGTTAATAAGAATAGTTCTTCACTTTCAGTTTCGGCAATACTACGAATTAAATGCTTTACAAAATAACGACTTAAAATAAAGGCGATCGCCGCAAATCCAATAACTTTTACAAGAGCTAAAAATAAAGCCGGGACAATATTTTCAGGTTGTTTTAATGCGGGCAAAATAGCTAGCATTACACCCAAGGCTAAATCTTGAACGATTAAAATCGCCAACATAATTTGACCGTGGAGTGTATAGGTTTCTCCCTTATCTGTGAGTGTTTTTAATACTACAGCCGTAGAAGAAAGGGAAA
>CAKZYM010000001.1 GCA_937884685.1 uncultured Calothrix sp. | reverse complement strand
AATCCTCAGTCCTTTTTTTAGAGAGGAGGTCGAATGACAATCAGTCCTCCGGAGCGAGAGGAAAAGAAAGCAAGAGTAATAGTTGATAACGACCCAGTACCAACTTCGTTTGAACGATGGGGTAAGCCCGGTCACTTCGACAGAACTTTAGCTAAGGGACCCAAAACCACCACTTGGATTTGGAACCTACACGCACTCGCCCACGATTTTGATACACATACAAGTGATTTAGAAGATATATCCCGCAAGATATTCGCAGCCCACTTCGGCCACTTAGCGGTGGTGATGTTGTGGTTTAGCGGGATGATATTCCACGGTGCTAAGTTCTCGAACTACGAAGCTTGGCTAACCGACCCACTCAGCATCAAGCCAAGCGCTCAAGTTGTTTGGCCGATTGTTGGACAAGATATTTTGAATGCCGATGTCGGTGGTGGATTCCACGGAATTCAAATCACCTCTGGATTATTCCAGATATGGCGCGGTTGGGGTATCACCAATTCCTTCCAGCTTTATTGCACTGCCATTGGCGGATTAGTCTTAGCAGGTTTATTGCTATTTGCCGGTTGGTTCCACTATCACAAGAAAGCTCCCAAATTGGAATGGTTCCAGAATGTGGAGTCGATGCTCAACCACCACTTATCAGTGTTGTTGGGTTGTGGTTCCTTGGGCTGGGCTGGGCACTTAATTCACGTATCTAACCCAACTAACAAGTTGTTGGATGCGGGAGTTGCATTGAAAGATGTGCCACTGCCTCACGAGTTCATTTTGAATAAAGACCTATTAACCGAGCTTTATCCCGGCTTTGCTAGTGGATTAGCACCTTTCTTCACCTTGAACTGGGGTCAATATGCAGATATTTTGACCTTCAAAGGCGGTTTAAACCCAGTAACTGGTGGCTTATGGATGACTGACATTGCTCATCACCATTTAGCAATTGCAGTAGTATTTATTGTTGCAGGTCACATGTACCGTACCAACTGGGGTATCGGTCATAGCATCAAGACTATATTGGAAAATCATAAAGGACCCTTTACTGGCGAAGGTCACAAAGGACTTTATGAAAACATGACCACCTCTTGGCACGCTCAATTGGCAACAAACCTTGCCTTCTTGGGTTCGCTAACGATTATCATCGCGCATCATATGTACGCGATGCCTCCATATCCATATTTGGCAACTGACTATTCAACTCAGTTGTGTATCTTCACTCATCATATGTGGATTGGCGGATTCTGTATCGTTGGTGGTGCAGCACACGCAGCCATTTTCATGGTGCGTGATTATGACCCAGTTGTGAACCAAGATAACCTCCTGGATAGAGTAATTCGTCACAGAGACGCGATTATATCTCACTTGAACTGGGTATGTATATTCCTCGGCTTCCACAGCTTTGGACTTTACATCCACAACGACACAATGCGTGCTTTGGGTCGCCCCCAAGATATGTTCTCGGATACGGCGATTCAGCTACAGCCAGTATTTGCTCAGTGGGTACAAAATCTTCATACCTTTGCACCTGGTGGCACTGCACCCAATGCATTAGAACCTGTTAGTTATGCGTTTGGTGGTGGAGTTGTAGCTGTCGGTGGAAAAGTAGCGATGATGCCTATTGCATTGGGTACCGCTGACTTCATGGTTCACCACATTCATGCGTTTACCATTCACGTAACCGTTTTGGTTCTGTTGAAAGGTGTACTGTTTGCTCGCAGTTCTCGTTTGATTCCAGATAAGGCAAACTTAGGTTTCCGCTTCCCTTGCGACGGTCCCGGACGTGGTGGTACCTGTCAGGTATCCGGTTGGGATCACGTATTTTTAGGATTGTTCTGGATGTATAACTCCCTATCGATTGTGATTTTCCACTTTAGTTGGAAGATGCAGTCAGATGTATGGGGAACTGTTGATGCAGCAGGTAACGTCTCTCACGTCACCTTCGGTAACTTTGCCCAAAGTGCTATCACCATCAACGGTTGGCTGCGCGATTTCTTGTGGGCACAGGCTTCACAGGTAATCAACTCTTACGGAAGTGCGCTTTCTGCATACGGTTTAATGTTCTTAGCAGGTCACTTTATATGGGCATTTAGCTTAATGTTCCTATTCAGCGGTCGCGGTTATTGGCAAGAACTGATTGAGTCTATCGTTTGGGCGCATAATAAACTGAAAGTTGCACCCGCAATTCAGCCTCGTGCTTTGAGCATTACTCAAGGTCGTGCAGTTGGAGTAGCTCACTACTTATTAGGTGGTATCGTTACCACTTGGGCATTCTTCCATGCCAGGATTCTTTCGTTAGGTTAGCAAAGCATCAATAGTTAGGAGTTAGGAGTTAAGAGTTAGGAGTTGAAAGTTAAGAGTTAGAAGTTAGGAATAAAAATCACGATTGGGAGTGAAGAGGAAAGAGTGGAAAAGTAATAGCTCACAACTCATAGCTCCAGATTAAATATTTCTCAGTTCATAACTCATAACTCATAACTCATAATTCATAACTCATAACTCATAACTCATAATTCAAATTATTAAATGGCTCTCATGTCAGAGGATTTATAAAACCTATGGCAACAAAATTTCCAAAATTTAGCCAGGACCTCGCACAAGATCCGACGACTCGTCGGATTTGGTATGCGATTGCGATGGGGAATGATTTTGAAAGCCACGATGGGATGACCGAAGAGAATCTTTATCAAAAGATTTTCGCTACTCATTTCGGTCACCTGGCAATCATTTTCTTATGGGCATCCAGCCTACTTTTCCATGTAGCTTGGCAAGGCAACTTTGAACAGTGGATTACAGATCCTCTTCACGTCCGTCCTATTGCTCACGCAATTTGGGACCCCCACTTTGGTAAACCAGCTATAGACGCATTTACCCAAGGTGGTGCAGACTATCCAGTTAACATTGCTTACTCTGGTGTTTACCACTGGTGGTACACCATCGGGATGCGGACAAACGGCGACCTATATATGGGTTCCGTGTTCCTCCTAGTGTTCTCCGCAGTGTTGCTATTTGCTGGTTGGTTGCATTTACAACCCAAGTTCCGCCCCAGTCTTTCTTGGTTCAAGAGCGCTGAACCTCGTTTAAATCACCACTTATCCGCTTTATTTGGTGTAAGCTCTTTGGCTTGGACTGGTCACTTGGTACACGTAGCAATCCCAGAATCACGGGGACAACACGTAGGTTGGGACAACTTCCTCAGCACCTTACCGCACCCAGAAGGTTTACAACCCTTCTTCACCGGTAACTGGGGAGTTTACGCAGCTAATCCTGACACTGCAAGCCATGTATTTGGCACATCCCAAGGTTCCGGTACAGCAATTCTCACCTTCTTAGGTGGTTTCCACCCTCAAACTGAATCGTTGTGGCTGACCGACATGGCTCACCACCACTTAGCGATTGCAGTACTCTTTATTGTTGCCGGTCACATGTACCGGACAAACTTCGGAATTGGTCACAGCATCAAAGAAATGCTTAATGCTAAGACTTTCTTTGGCACCAAAACCGAAGGTCAGTTCAACCTACCTCACCAAGGGTTGTACGACACCGTTAACAACTCGCTACACTTCCAGTTGTCCTTGGCACTGGCAGCACTAGGAACAATTACCTCCTTAGTAGCGCAGCACATGTACGCTCTGCCTCCCTACGCATTCATTGCCAGGGATTACACCACACAGGCAGCACTGTACACCCACCACCAGTACATTGCAGTATTCTTAATGACTGGTGCATTTGCCCACGCAGGTATTTTCTGGGTACGTGACTACGACCCCGAACAAAACAAGGGCAACGTATTAGACCGCGTGTTGAAGCATAAAGAAGCGATTATCTCGCACTTAAGCTGGGTATCCCTTTTCTTAGGTTTCCACACCTTGAGCTTGTACGTACACAACGACGTAGTAGTTGCATTCGGTACACCTGAAAAGCAGATTTTGATTGAGCCAGTATTCGCTCAATTCATTCAAGCTTCTCACGGTAAAGTCTTGTACGGCATGAATACACTGCTATCGAATCCCGATAGTATTGCTTTCACAGCTTTCCCCAACAACGGTAACGTTTGGTTGCCTGGATGGTTAGATGCCATCAACAACACTACAAATTCACTATTCTTAACCATTGGTCCTGGCGACTTCTTGGTACACCATGCCTTCGCATTAGCTATCCACACCACCGTACTAGTATTAGTAAAAGGTGCTTTGGATGCTCGTGGTTCCAAGTTAATGCCCGATAAAAAAGACTTTGGTTATGCATTCCCTTGCGACGGCCCAGGACGTGGCGGTACTTGTGATATCTCCGCTTGGGACTCCTTCTACTTGGCTCTGTTCTGGTCATTAAACACGGTAGGATGGGTAACGTTCTACTGGCACTGGAAGCATCTGGGTATATGGCAAGGAAACGTAGCTCAGTTTAACGAAAGCTCCACGTATTTGATGGGATGGTTCCGAGATTATCTCTGGGCGAACTCCGCGCAGTTAATCAACGGTTACAACCCCTACGGAATGAATAATCTGTCAGTTTGGGCTTGGATGTTCCTCTTCGGACACCTAGTTTGGGCGACTGGTTTCATGTTCCTCATCTCCTGGAGAGGTTACTGGCAAGAATTAATTGAAACTCTTGTTTGGGCGCACGAGCGTACACCTCTAGCGAACCTAGTTCGTTGGAAAGACAAGCCCGTTGCAATGTCCATCGTTCAAGCGCGTGTAGTTGGTCTAGCACACTTCGCAGTGGGTTACATCCTCACGTATGGCGCATTCCTGATAGCCTCAACGGCCGGTAAGTTTGGTTAACATAACTTAATTAGTTTGTTAATAATAAAAAAAATCCCTCATCCTTACCTTGGTGGGGGGTTTTTTTTTATGGGTTGATAGAAAGAAAATATGACAATCAAGGCGGGCAGGGATGCCCACCCCACAAGAAAAATTAGAATAATGGTTTTTTTATGGGGTTGATAAAAAGAAAATATAACAATCAAGGCAGGCAGGGATGCCCACCCCACAAGAAAAAAGGATGCTCACCCTACAATATCTAGTCTTTTAAAATTAACTCTTCTCAAATAAGCTTTATTCAAATCAGACCCTTAAATAACTCAACAAGACACACAAAAATTTATTGAATAAAATTGATTTCTATAAAATCAAGGTTTAAACTCTAAAGCTCTTGTGGGGTATATATCCCTTGCCTTTATAAGCTGAAACTCTTGTGGGGTGGGCATCCCTGCCCGCCTAAACCAAATTTAATAAAAAACTATAAATCAAATGCAAAAACCAAAATTTATAACCTCCCAAAGAAGATTACCTCACTGGGAATTAGAAGGGTCAATTTATTTTATTACTTTCAATACTTGGGAAAAATTAGAACTGACTCCAGAAGCAAGACAAGTAGTATTGGATAGTTGCTTATTTTTTAATAATAAAAGATATCAAGTATTTGTTTTGGTGATAATGGTAGACCACGTACATCTATTAATAAAACCTTTGCCGAAATCAGAAAAGGAATTTTGGTCGCTAAGTAGTATACTCCACAGTATTAAAAGTTATAGCGCCAATCAAATTCCTAAAGTAATGAAACATATAGGAACAGTATGGCAAGATGAACGCTATGACCATATTGTTAGAAACGAGCAAGAATTACAATACTTTTGGAAATATATTAGACAAAATCCAGTTAAAGCAGAACTTTCTAATATTCCAGAAGAATATCCCTTCTTGTGGCAATTATGAGAATAATTCCGAGGTACATTTGGGCGGACAGGGATGTCCACCCCACAAGAGTTTCATAACTTTGGTTTTATCTCATTTACTTGCAAGATGCTGTACAATCCTGTCGTAACCCAACACCTCAATAACTAGAAAATCTTATAAGCACTACTCAAAGCTGCCGTATCCTCAAACATTTTGTAAGCAGAGATTTGATTATTGCGGATTTCACAATAAACAGCAAATTCAGAACAAAATACTCGCTCAGTCTGAATAATTCTATGCTGCATATAACCAAACGCAAATGCGACTTCCGCGTTTTCAATGGATTTACGAACTTCAAACTTTTCTGTATCGAACTCGTTTTGCAAAATACTGACAAACTGGCGAACTCCATCATGTCCTTTGTATACACCATAAATAGGAATAGATGCAGGCCCTTGCGCTTCAAATACCGTGTCTGTAGTAACTAAATTTAATGCAGAATCAATACCTTGAGAAGAAAGCACTCTAAAAAATCGCTCAATTATTGTTTCAGCCATGTTTCTTTTTATTTCTATATTTATTAGAATAATGTACCGGCAATAAAATGTTGGGTTACAGTGATGTAGATTAATTATGCACAGAAAAGCAAAGCTTATTGTCCGCGAAATCCAAGCTATAAACTGCACAAATCGTAAATAAGCTAATAATTTTGTCGCATTCTGATAAAATATTTCTGACGGGGGAAAGCGAGGTCGAAAACCCCCATGTCCCGTCAAAACGCCAGAACCTTGACAATTCAATAGTTTCAGAGTTTCATACTCTTATGTTCCAAGCTTCCTCAATCGCTGAAATGGGGTTTTTAAACTCCCCCGTCAAAATCGCTTGTGGAAATCGCTCTGTTAAAAGGTTTCAGATGGCATGTTTCTAATTTATGAATCCCGGAAACGGGATTGAAACCTAGTTTTACCGCCACCGGTTCCTTGTGAGTAAGGGTTTCTAATTTATGAATCCCGGAAACGGGATTGAAACGTGATAGGCTCTCCCGGTCTGCCTATCCCCTGTACAGTTTCTAATTTATTAATCCCGGAAACGGGATTGAAACCGGCATCTCGACCGCAGGGATTCTCTAACAGATGGTTTCTAATTTATGAATCCCGGAAACGGGATTGAAACATCCAGCTTCTAATCAAGCTTCAACCAGAACTATTGTTTCTAATTTATGAATCCCGGAAACAGGATTAAAACAAGCTGCATGTAATGGTTACGATATGT